>JANNGC010000027.1:0-4184 GCA_031380445.1 Pedosphaera sp. | reverse complement strand
GCGAAGTCGGCGAGATCGTCGCCACCACCTTTGGCGTCGAGGCGATGCCGCTGATCCGCTACCGCACCGGCGATTGTGCTGCGCTCTTCCGCGCACCGTGCGTTTGCGGACGCACCACGCCGCGGCTCGGCCCCATCGTTGGGCGCAAAAATCAGAAGCTGAAATTCAAAGGTGCGTCGTTGTTCCCTTCCACCCTCTCTGCGGTGCTGGAACAGGCGGAAGGCGTCGAGGCGTTCGTCATCATCGCGCGCACGGACAACGAACTTTCCGACTCGCTGGAAGTGCTGGTGCATGGCGCGGTGTCGGTCGAGACGCTGCGCGAGGCGTTGCAGGCGCGGTCGAAAATTTCGCCGCCCATCCGTCGCGCCGCGCGTGAAGAAATCGAGGCGCTGCAAATGCCGTCCCGCGATGGCGGGACGCGCAAGCGACGCACGTTCGTTGACCTACGGTGAAGCCTTGCATCGTCATCCCCTGTTTCAACCACGTCACCACCGTGGCCGCCGTCGCGCGCGCTGCGCTGGCGCACGCGCCAGTGCTGATCGTGGATGACGGTTCAACAATCGCCTTGCCCGAAATCCCCGGCTGCCTGCGCCTGCGCTTGGAGAAAAATTCCGGCAAAGGCGCGGCCCTGCGTGCGGGACTGAACCGCGCCGCCGAACTGGGCTTCACGCACGCCATCACGATGGACTCGGACGGCCAGCACTTCGCCGAAGACCTGCCGAAGTTTCTCGAACTCGCGCGCACGCAGTCCGGCGCGCTGCTCGTCGGCGTGCGTGACTTCTACGCCGCCGGCTGCCCCACGCATCGTCGCCGCTCGAACGCCGTTTCCACGTTCTGGTTCCGCATCGAAACCGGCGTGCGGCTCGGCGACACGCAATGCGGCTTCCGCTGCTACCCGCTCGCGCTCGCGCAGAAAATCAAAACGCGCTCGGGCCGCTACGCGTTTGAACTGGAGTTCATGGTGCGCGCCTCGTGGATGGGCACGCCCATCGTCGCGGTGCCGGTGAACTGTATTTACCATCCGGTGGCTGGTGAGGGAGAACGCATCTCCACCCAGAAATGTCCCTCCGAGTTCCGCCAGTCCCACTTCCGCCCCGTGCGCGACCTCGCGCACATCACGATCATGAACATCGGCCTCGTGCTGCAATCGTGGTTTGTGCCACGCCCGCTGCGCGTCGCGTGGTCGCAAGGCCAGCGCTGGTCGCTGCGCAAAACCGTGCGGGAATTTTTCATCGAACACGCGCAGCAGCCGGGTGAGTTGTCGCTGGCGGTCGGAGTCGGATTGTTCTTCGGCATCGTGCCGATCTGGGGATTTCAAATGATCGCCGCCGCCGCCGTGGCGCATCGGTGCCGGTTGAACAAAGCCATCACGCTGCTCGCCAGTAACATCTCCGCGCCGCCGCTCGCGCCGTTCGTCGTGTATGGCGGGCTGGTGCTGGGGCACTGGCTGTTCACTGGTCAGGTGATGCACCTCGCGCCGGACCAAGTCAGCATGGCGAACGTGCGTGAATACTTCGGGCAATGGTTCGTGGGCAGCGTCGCGCTGGCGGTGCTGGCGGCGGTGGCGGGAACGGTTCTCACTTACGCGGGCGCGCGGCTCGTGCGGCGAAAATGAAAAACGGCCTCTACACCCGCCTTTACCTCTGGCTCGTCGCGCACCGGCCTGTCGTGCTCGCGGCCACGTTGCTGCTCGCGGCGGTCGGCGTTTTCTTTTCGCTGCGAATTGATCTGGAAGAAGACCTTCTCGCCACGCTGCCGCAGAAAGATCCGCTCGTGGACGAGTATCGCTACGCCGTCCGCAAGTTTCGCCAGATTGACCGCGTGTATCTCGACGTGGGCCTCGACGCCGACGACACGGAGAAACTCACCGCCGCCGCTGACCACGTTTTTGCCGCGCTGGAAACCAACTCCGCGTACGGGCGCATCACTTATCGCGTCGAGTCCGGCGGACAGCAGAAGGTCATCAATTATCTCACCGGTGCGCTGCCGAATTTGTTCACCGACGCCGATGCCGCCGCGCTCGTGCCGAAGCTCGAACCCGCTGCCATCCGCGACTACCTGACCACCATGCGCCGCAAGCTGGCCGGCCCCGAAGGCATGGTGCTCAAGGATGTCGTCGCTTCCGATCCGCTCGGCATGACCGAACTGGTCGTGAAGAAGGCGCTGCCGCTGCAATCCGGTTTCGGCGACGCGCAAATCGTGGACGGCCACATCACCAGCGCGGACGGACGCCACGTCCTGATGATGGCGGAACCAAAATTTCCTTCGTCAAACTCCGGCGAGAGCGCGGCGCTCGTCCGCGATCTGGAACGGCTCACGCGCGAGGTGGCGCAGAAATTTCCTGGCGCGCATCTCGCCATCACCGGCGGGCATCGCATGTCGGTGGACAACGCGACCATCATCAAGGCCGACGCCTCGCGCTGCATCGCCATTGGCATGTCGGGCATGCTCGTGCTGTGCTGGGTCGCGTATCGGCGGCGCTGGCTGGCGCTGGTCACGTTCTTGCCCTCGCTGTTCGGCACGCTGATGACCGGCCTCGTCATGTCCATTTGGCACAGCCATCTCTCCGCCATTGCCACGGGCTTCGCGAGCATCGCGGTCGGCATCACCGTGGATTACGCGATTCACGTCATCTACCACCTCGATGACGCGGCGGGCACGGACCATCCCACCATCGGGCGGCATCTCGGGCGGCTGGTGTTTCCGATCTGTCTCGGCGCAATCACGACCATCGCGGCGTTCATGGTCATGCTCACGTCGCCGATGGGCGGCTACCAGCAACTCGGACTCTTCGGCGTGGTCGGTGTGATTTTCTCCGTGGCCTTCGCGCTCATCATTCTGCCGCTCCTCGTGCCGCTGACGAAGAAGACCGGGCAGCCGCCGCTCTGGCTCACGCGCTGGCTGGAAGTTTATTTCGTCTGGCAGGCGCGCAATCGTGTCTGGCTGCTGCTTTTCGTCATCGCGCTCACGGTGGTGACGGCGTTCGGCGTGAAGCGTCTGCGCTTTGAAGGCGATATTTCCAAGCTCAATGGCATCACCGAATCCACGCGCCGCGACGACGAGTTAATCAACAAGACCTGGGGCAGCGCGCTCGGCATGACACTCGTGGTCGCGCGTGGCACCACGCCGGAAGCTGCGCTTCAGCAGAACGATCACGCCGCCGCCGTGCTCGCGCGCGACCCGAATGTCAGCGCGGTCTTCTCGCTCGCTGCGGTGTGCCCCTCGCAGGCCACGCAGACGACGAACATCCAGCGCTGGCGCGAATTCTGGACGCCCGCCCGCCGCACCGCCTTGCGCGACACGCTGCAACAGATCGGCGGTGAACTCGGCTTCCGTCCCGACGCCTTCGCGAAGTTCTGGTCGAACGTGGAGAACGCTCCCGCGCTCCTCACGCTCGACGCCTTTCGTGGCACGCCGCTGGAGCAGGCCTTGAACGAACGCGTCGCGCTCGGCACGAACGATCACGCCATCAGCACGCTGGTGAAGTTAAAAGACCGCTCGAACGTGTCCGCGTTGCGCGCTGCGCTGCCGGGGCAAATCGTTCTCGACCACAAAGCCTTCGCGGATCATATCGCGGGCATCGCGAAGGCCGGCCTGGTGCGCTTCGCGTTGTGGACCGCTCTTGTCGTCGGAGCGCTGCTCTACTTGACGATGGCCTCGACGGAACTGGTGCTGGCGACGCTGCTGCCCATCGGCGTCGGACTGTTCTGGACGTTCGGTCTGATGGCGTGGCTGGGCATCCCCATTGATCTGATGAACAGCGTGTTCGTGGTGTTCATCATCGGCGTGAGCGAGGACTACAGCGTGTTCCTCGTGACGAGCCGGCTGGATGAATGGCGCGGGCAGTCCGAGCGCATCGCGGCCACGAGCGCGTCCGTGCTCATCTCGGCGCTGACCACGATCTTTGGTTTCGGCGTGATGGTCATCGCGCAGCATCCGGTGCTCTTCTCCGTGGGCAGCACGGTGCTGCTCGGCATGGCCTGCGCGTTCACCTCCACGCTCATCCTCACGCCGATTTGCATGGACCTGCTGCTCTTCAAAAACCCGCCGCGCGGCGCGCCACGCTGGTGGCATCCGCTCGGCACGGGGTGGGTGCTCATCCATCTCGGCGGCAGCCAGGTGTTTCTCTACTACGTGCTGCGGCCGGTTCTGAAAGTCTTCACGCCGCGCACCGCCGATGATCA
>JANNGC010000006.1:0-1898 GCA_031380445.1 Pedosphaera sp. | reverse complement strand
GCGTAGCCGGGCAGGAAACTGCCGGAGTCGTCGCGCGACATGCCGAGTGCGGTCTGCGTGAGGTCGTTCGTGCCGAAGCTGAAGAACTCAGCCGTCTGCGCGATCTCGTCGGCGGTGAGAGCGCCGCGCGGGACTTCGATCATGGTGCCGACGCTGTAGGCGATCTTCACCTTCTTCTCCTTCTGCACGAGGGCAGCGACTTCGTGAACGACCTGGACCTGGAGGTCGAGTTCCTTCTTGAAGCCGACGAGCGGAATCATGATCTCGGGCTTGGCCTTGAAGCCCTTCTTGTTCGCATCAGCAGCCGCTTCAAACACGGCGCGGGCCTGCATGGCGGTGATTTCCGGGAACTTGATGCCGAGACGGCAGCCGCGGAAACCGAGCATGGGGTTGAACTCATGCAGCTCGTGGACGCGGTGCATGATCTTCTCGACGGGCACGCCGAGTTTCCGGGCGAGATCCATCTGCGCTTCCTTCGAGTTAGGGAGGAACTCGTGCAGCGGTGGGTCGAGGAAACGGATGGTGGCGGGATAGCCCTTCAGCTCCTTGAAGATGCCGAAGAAGTCCTCGCGCTGATACGGGAGGAGCTTGGCGAGCGCGGTCTGACGGGCTTCGAGCGAATCCGCGAGGATCATCTCACGCATCGCGTCGATGCGGTCGCCTTCGAAGAACATATGCTCGGTGCGGGTGAGGCCGATGCCGACGGCGCCGAACGCAAGCGCGTTGGCGGTCTGCTCGGGGTTGTCGGCGTTGGTGCGGACCTGCATGCGGGTCGCCTTCGCGCACCACTGCATGAGCTGCGCGTAGTTCTTGAACTTCTCCGTCTTCTGCGCGGCCTTGTCGCCGTTGATCAGACCAGAGACGATCTCGGACGGAGCCGTTTTGATCTGGCCGCCATAGACGAGACCGGAGGTGCCGTCGATGGAGAGGAAGTCGCCTTCCTTGAAGGTCTGTCCATCGACCGTGACGGTCTTCTTGTCGTAATCGACGTGAAGCGCCGCCGCGCCGCAGACGCAGACTTTGCCCATCTGACGAGCGACGAGTGCCGCGTGCGAGGAGACACCACCGCGCGCGGTGAGAATGCCTTCCGCCGCGATCATGCCGCGCAAGTCTTCGGGCGAAGTCTCGACGCGAACGAGGAGAACCTTCTCGCCCTTTTCTGCCGCGATGACGGCGCGGTCGGCGTTGAAGTAGATCTTACCGGTGGCGGCACCGGGACCGGCCGGGAGACCGGTGGCGATGGCCTTGGCCTTCTTGACCTCGGCGAGGTCGAAGATGGGCGCGAGGAGCTGTTCGAGCTGGTCGGCCGGGTTGCGGAGAATCGCGGTTTCCCAGTCGATGAGCTTTTCCTTCACCATGTCGGCGGCGAACTTGAGCGCGGCCATCGCGGTGCGCTTGCCGTTGCGCGTCTGGAGCATGAACAGCTTGCCTTCCTGCACCGTGAATTCGATGTCCTGCACGTCCTTGAAATGCTTCTCGAGCGTCTTGCGGACTTCCATCAGCTCGGCGTAGGACTTGGGCATCACCTGCTTGAGCTTAAGCACCGGCTCCGGCGTGCGCACGCCAGCGACCACGTCTTCGCCCTGGGCGTTGATGAGAAATTCACCGTAGAATTCGTTCACGCCATTCGCCGGATTACGGGTGAAGGCCACGCCGGAACCGGACGTTTCGCCCGTGTTGCCGAAGACCATCGCCTGCACGTTGACGGCGGTTCCCCATTCGGTGGGGATGTTGTATTTCGCGCGATAAACCTTGGCGCGATCGTTCATCCAGGAACCGAAGACGGCGCCCGCTGCACCACGGAGTTGATCCCACGGATTGTTCGGGAACGCCTTGTTCGTGCGTTCCTTCACGAGCGCCTTGAAGCGCTTCACGAGTTCCTGCTGATCGGCGGCGGT
>JANNGC010000993.1:0-4967 GCA_031380445.1 Pedosphaera sp. | reverse complement strand
CAAGAGCGGACCGGCCAGCGTGCTGGCGGGCGGGAATTTCAATTACCTCATCACGATCACGAACCTCGGGCCTTCGACGGCGAGCAACGTGATCGCGAGCGACACGCTGCCGACGAACCTCGTCTTTGTCAGCGCGAGCAGCGGTGGCACGCTGGGCGGTGGCAACCTGGTGACGTGGCCCGCGACGACACTCCTTTCCGGCGCGGCGGCGACCTTCACCATCACCGTCACGGCTCCGCCGAGCGGCGCGTTCACGAACATCGCCTCGGCCACTTCGCCGACCGGCGATCCGAATCCGACGAACAACGTGGGCACGAACACGGGTTCACGAGTGACCACGACGGTCACACCGCAGGCGGATGTCGCGCTCGGTAAGAGCGGCCCAAGCACCGTGCTGGCGGGCGCGAACTTCACCTACACAATCAGCGTGACGAACTTCGGACCGTCCACGGCGAGCAACGTGACGGTGCTGGATAATCTCCCGGCGACGGTCACGTTCGTGAGCGCGAGTGCGGGTGCGTCCGTGGATGTCAGCGATGTTTCCTGGACGGTGCCGGCGCTGCTCTCCGGTGCGGTGACGAACTTCACCATCACGGTCACGGCTCCGGCGAGCGGCTCGTTCACCAACGTCGCAACGGCGACTTCGCCGACGGGTGATCCGAATCCGAACAACAACTCCGTGACGAACGGCGGCGGACAAGTGACCACCACGGTCACGCCGCAGGCCGATGTCGCAGTCGGCAAGAGCGGCCCGGCGACCGTGCTGGCTGGAGCGAATCTCACTTACACGATCAGCGTGACGAACTTCGGCCCGTCCACGGCGAGCAACATCGTGACGGTGGACGCGCTGCCGGCGAACGCGACGTTCGTGAGCGCAAGCGGCGGCGGCTCGCTCGGCGGCGGCAACGTGGTGACGTGGCCCGCGACCACCTTGCTCTCCAGTGCGACGGCGACCTTCACCGTGACGGTGACGGCGCCCGCGAGCGGTTCGCTGTTCAACACCGCGTCCGCTTCCTCGCCCACGGGCGATCCGAATCCGACCAACAACGTCGGCACGAACGGTGGTTCCCAGGTCAGCACTACGATCACACCGCTGGCCGACATCGTGGTCACGGTGAGCGGCCCGACGAATGCGCTGGCGGGATCGAACATCACTTACACGATCAGCATCACGAACTTCGGCCCGTCCATCGCGACGAACGCGGTGGTCACGAACACGCTGCCGGGCGGCGTGACCTTCGTGAGCACGGACGGCGGCGGCACGCAGACGAACGGCGTGGTGACGTGGCCGGTCATTCCCACGCTCGTCGCGGGCGAGGGCACGAGCTTCACGGTGACGATCACCGTGCCGGGCAGCGGCGTGCTGACGAACAGCGCGGGCGGCGGCTCGCTCACGGCGGATCCGAATCTCGCGAACAACAACGCGAGTTCGCCCGGCGGCATCGCGACCACGACCATCACGCCGCAGGCGGATGTCGCCGTCGGCAAGACCGGCCCGGCGAGCGTCCAGGCCGGCTCCAACATCGTCTATGCGATTAGCATCACGAACTTCGGCCCCTCGACGGCGAGCAACGTGGTGGTGGTGGATCAACTGCCGGCCAGCGTCACGTTTGTGAGTGCGAGCAGCGGCGGAAGTTTGAGCGAAGGCCACCAGGTGATCTGGCCCGCGACCACGCTGGTGTCCGGTGCGGTGACGAATTTCAACGTCACGGTCACGGCCCCGGCGAACGGTGCGGTCACGAACGTGGCGTTCGCCACTTCGCCGACCGGCGATCCGAACCCGGACAACAACAGCAGCACGAACGGCGGCGGACGCGTGGTGACAACAATTGTCAGCGGGCCTTCGTTCGGCCTGCGCGCCGCGCCCGCGATCTTCAATCCGCAGACCGGCCTGTTCGAGCAGCGCGTCACGGTCACGAACATCGGCCTGTCCACGGTCGCCGCCGTGCGCCTCTCGGTGACGAGCCTGAGCACGAACGCGACGTTCCACAATCCGTCCGGCTCCAACGACGGCGTGCCTTACGCGCAATACAACGCGCCGCTGAACCCCGGCCAGACGGTCTTGTTCACGCTGGAGTTCCTGGTGCCGAACCGCCGTCCGTTCACGAACACGCTCGCAGTCGAGGCCGTGCTGCCGACAGTGGCGGGCACGAACTCAGGCGCGGGCGGCATCAATATCAGTCGCGCGTTTGTGGATGCGCGTCCGCCGAATGCACCCCGCTTCGTCATCGAATTCCCGAGCGTAGTGGGCCGCGTCTATACCGTGCTCTATCGCGATGATTTGTCCGCGCCGTGGAAGGTCGCCACGCCGTCGGTGACCGCCGGCTCGACCCGCACGCAATGGTATGACGACGGCCCGCCAAAAACCGACGCGCCACCGCTGACGAATGGCAGCCGTTATTACCGCGTGATCGTCGCGCCGTTGGACCTGTGAACCAGAAAGGAAACACGAACATGAAATCATCGAACTATCTGGTCCTGGCCCGCGAAACCGCTCGTTTCACTGGAAACAAAATTATGAAGAACCAACGCCTGCTCGCGTTTGCTCTCGCACTGTTCACCGCGTTCACCGCCAGCGCGCATGACACGAACCAGTTGAACCGGTTCAGCCTGAACGCGCGCATCGGTTTCAACATCACCGCGCGGTTCAAAGACCTCGGACGGCTCACGCTCGTGCCTTCGACGCGGCTCACGCCGAATGGCGACGTGCGGAATTACGACGACGGTTACGTGCTGCGCGACATCAGCGACAACTTCGGCGGCGAGACGTGGTACTGGGGCCATGACAATGACAGCCAGGTTTCCGGCGACACGATCCTGATGAGCCGCTCGACGCCGTTGCGCGGCGGCTCCTCACCGTACGGCGTGGACGAGGACGACGCGCAGCTCGGCGCGGAGCTGGCTTACAATCGCGAACTGTTCCGTCACAAGAACCAGCGTTACGGACTCGAACTCGCGGTGAACTACATGAACATCGGTTTCGATGACGACGGCAGTTTCCGCGCGGCCACGCGGAAGACGACGGACGCCTATCCGTTTCATAACGGCACCACGCCGCCGCTCGCGCCGTACGAGGGCACGTTCGGCGGGCCGGGCTTCGTGCTGGGCGACACGCCGATCAGTTCCGTCACGCGAAACGTGGACGGCGGCGCGAC
The DNA here is from genome assembly GCA_031380445.1 of Pedosphaera sp. Taxonomy (GTDB): domain Bacteria; phylum Verrucomicrobiota; class Verrucomicrobiia; order Limisphaerales; family SIBH01; genus JANNGC01. The sequence continues at coordinate 1,812 of JANNGC010000993.1, read as the reverse complement.
GGTCAAGGGCCAGCGCGAGTTTGATGCGAACGTGTGGGGCTTCCGCCTCGGGCCGTACGCAGATTTCCCGATGGGCACGAACTGGAATTTCTCCTTAAGCGCCGGTGTGGCCGTCGGACTCGTGGACGCGAGCGCGAAATGGAACGAGCGCATTTACATCAACGACCGGCTCGTCGCGCGCAGCCGTGGCGACGGTGACGACTTCGGCGTGCTCTGGGGCGGTTACGTGAGCGGAAAATTTTCCTACCGCATCAACGACCAGTGGCGGATCGAGGGCGGCGCACAATTCCAAGCGCTGGGCAAATACGACGAGCGGATCGACGGCCGCCGCGTGGAAGTGGACTTGGGCAAGGCCGTCTTCGTGACGGCGGGCTTGAGCTACAGTTTTTGATCCGGGCTGGGAGCGCCGGCATCTTGCCGGCGCGTTTCAGGTGCGAACGGATTCACGCCGGCTGGAAGCCGGCGCTCCCAGGCGCAAGCTGAAGCTTGGACTCCAGCTCAGGGCACGCGTTCGAGGCGGTAGAAGCGCTGGTTGAGCACCGGCACGTTGGTGTCGCGGTAGCGGAGGATGTTGGTGCTCGCGCTGATGCTGTTGGAGAAGTTCGTCGAAATCAAATTGCTCCAACTCGAGAGCGGGACGGTGAGATTGGTGCCGCCGCGCAGGCGGTATTGAAACGACGGCAGAGGCAGCGTGCGGAGATCGAGCGCGCGATTCACACCGACATTCGTCAGCACGATACTCGCGAAGCTCACCGGATAGCTGTAGGTGAGGACGAGCGGAGCGCCCTCCCCGGCGTTGACGGCGAGCCAGTAGTTCGTGCCCGCGCGGGTTTCAAATTCCACCTGGCTTTGCAGCGTGCCGTTGAAGTTGTCGCTGCAGATGACTTCCGCCAGCGCGCTCTGATCGGTGATAGAGGTTCCCCGGAAAACCCCCAGCCGTGTGTCGAAGCCGCTGCCCGCGCTGCTGATGACGGCGAGGCCCGAGGCGTTGGTCAGGGTGGTGAGCCGGAACCAGAGCGTGGAACCGGGCGTGAAGTTTCCGCAGGTGGAGGACTGAGTGCCGCTCTTTGTGCCTGAGCCTGCGGTGCCGGCGTGAACCTGGTTTGTCCCCACCGCCGAAGCCAGGCAGATGGCGCCGCACGGCCCGGCGAGATTGGTGGTGATGGCGTTGGTGCCGCAGAAATTCGTCGCGGTCAGGGTGAGGCTGGCGGGGAAGGGATCGAACGGTCCGAACAAACGGGTGAGACTGTTCGACGTGGTGGAGAACACCGCACCACCAGTGAAGCTCCAGCGCCAGCCGTGCGGCACGTTGCCGGTGAATCCGGCCTGATAGGACACCCGCACGCCGCCCGTCTCCAACTGCGCGAAGTTCGTCACGCCGGTGATGACCGGAGCGGTGCAGGGCGTGGCGCTGATGACGAGGTTGCCGGCGGCCTGGTTCGCGCCGCCGACGAGGATGCGGTAGTTGATTCCATTGGTGGCGTTGAAGCGCAGGCTGGCCCTGATTCCGGGGCACAAGGGGCCGTTGTTGTTGGTGCAACTGCCAGCCATCAGCACCTGCGCGCCGCAGGAGGTGCCGGTGTACACTTGCAGCGCCGTGTCGAAGTCGCTGTCGCAAGTGCTGAGGAGCACCGGCCCGGTGACGGTGGCGAGGTACGAGTACCACACGCCGCGTCCGAACGAAGGGACGCAGGCGGTGAGCGGCGCGGTCTCGGTGGAAGTCGCGTTGAGGGTGTTGTTGGAATACGAGACGCCGGGGGACATCGCGATGGCGTTGGCGCACAGATCGTTGCCGGGTGTGGGCGGGACGAG
>JANNGC010000975.1:0-16710 GCA_031380445.1 Pedosphaera sp. | reverse complement strand
GTCAGCGCCCACGGCTCGTTCGTCGCCGTGCCGAGCCGATTCGTGCCGGCGTAAAAATCCAGGCTCACCACGCCGACGTTGCTGTCCGTGATCGAAGCGGCCAGCGCCACGTCCACCGGAATGACGAACGCCGCGCCATTCGTCGGCGCGGTGAGACGCACCACGGGATCGTGCAGCGTCACGTTCACCACGGCGGAGGTGGCGAGCGCGCCGAAGTTGTCCGCGGCCACGGCGCGCAGGGCGTACGAGCCGGGCGCGGCATTCGACCAGTTCAAGGTGAAACTCCCGGCTCCGTTGCTCGATGCGTTGCCCAGGCTGCCCGCGCCGGAGAGAAAATAAACATTGGTCACCGCACCACCCGGATCGGTGGCGGTGGCGGTGAGCGGGAACGGCGTGATCACTGTCAGCACCGCGCCGTTCGTCGGCTCCGTGAAGCTGACGGCGGGCGGGGCGTTCGTCGTGTTGTCGAGGAGCGAGAGTTCGAAGCTGATGTCGGTGCTGGTGCCAGCGGACTGGTGAATCTCCGCTGCGAGGACGTTCGTGCCTTCGAGGAGCAAGGACGAGTTCACGTTGGTAGTGAGCACGGACACTCCGTCATCACCGGCAGCCACGGGCGCCAGAGTAGAGTAAAGAATCGTCCCTGCTGGCAGGTTGTCGCGGAACACTTCCACGCCGTTCAGATAGACCACGATGCCGTCATCCCGGCGCACGCTCAGGCTCAGGCTGCTGATGGCCCACGTGTTGGTCACGGTGATGGCACGGCGGAAATAGGTGGTGATGTATTTCGCGCTCGCGTTCGGCCCGTAGCCGACCACCGTGGCCTCGTCGGAGTCTCCATAGCCGAGTTGCGCCACGCCGTTGGACCACGCGCTGTCGTTGAAGCTGTTCGACCTCCAGGCTGTGGCTTGATCCGTGCCGTTGTCGAGGTAGCGCCAGACACTGCCCGTGGAGATGAGTGTGGTGGCGGCGCGCGCGGGCAGCATCAGGGCAAGCGCAAGCACACACGCGAAGAGACCGCATCTCAGTATTTTGGATTTTCCGAACCGGGCCACGTTGCTTTCACCAGCGAAAACGTGAGGACGTATTCACTTCGGCTCCATTAAACCTTTCCGCGCGCAAATGACCAGCGCAGAAACAGGCGTGGTGGGGCAGCCGTCCTTGGGCCGTCCCGGCTGAAGAACCACCAGCCGGGACGGCCAGTGGACAGGCGACTGGCGGGACGCCGGCCCCACTATTTGTTTTCCCAGAATCAGGCTGGCGAAAACTCCGGCCTTGATCCACAACTGCGCCAGTCGAACCCCGAAAATTTATGAGCATCAACATTCATGTCCCGCGCCGCCAGTTTCTCCAACGCGCCGCGTTCACCGCCGCGCTGTTCACCACGCCCGGTTTGTTTGCGGATTTGCTCCAGACGCCGAAGCAGACCGAAGGGCCGTTCTATCCCGACCATCTGCCGCTCGACACGGACAACGATTTGCTCGGCATCAACGAGAACCTCACGCCCGCCGTGGGCGAAGTGACCTACGTGAGCGGACGCATCCTCGATGCAAAAGGCCAGCCGCTGCGCAACGCCGTGGTGGAAATCTGGCAGTGCGACAATAACGGTGCGTATCTCCACAGCAAAACGGGCAACAAGGAAAAGGCCGACAAAAACTTCCAGGGCTTTGGGCGTTTCGTGACGGGTTCCACGGGCGAGTATCTGTTCCGCACCATCAAGCCGGTGCCGTATCCGGGGCGCGCGCCGCACATCCACTACAAGATCAAGCGCGGCGGCAAGGAACTGCTCGTCACGCAGCTTTACGTGAAGGGCCATCCCGGCAACGCGAAGGACGGCATCTGGAAGGGGCTGAAGGAAGGCGACGTGCGGAACTCGGTGACCGTGGATTTCGCGCCGCTCGCCGGAGCGAAGGCGGGCGAACTGGCGGCGAAGTTTGATCTCGTGGTGGGTGTGACACCGGCTCAGGCGTAACTACGGCAAGGGCTTTGAATCAATGCACGCATCTCGTCTGACGATCTGCTCTTGGAAAGGTGCCGACCGGTTGGACGATGTAGTGAACCAACCCGACTCGGCGGCAATTGAAGCGGCGCTTCGACGGCTTGGCGCAGATCAAACCACTGAATTTTTTATCGAAGCAGCGGACGGTTCTTCACTGATCATCGGTGGCGGCAACGGTCAATTCATCGGCTTCGTTGGGCGAAGCGATGAGGAGATTCACAATCTGATCTGCCCGCATGGTTCCACAGAACGTCAGGTCGAGTTGTGTACCGGAGGGCAGACTGGCTACTACTCGGAACGGCAGGTCGTTGATTTTGGCACTGCACTCCAAGCTGCGCGTACGTTCGCTGAACGGGGCGAGCTTGATGCTTCGGTTGCTTGGGAGCGGCAGAGTTCCGCTTTGTAACTTCCCATTTGCCACCCTTCCCGCCTCCGCTACCGTTCGCTTCCCAAAAGCAGAAATGGTTTGTTGACACCCCTCCGGGGTTTTGCTGCTATCTCGCTCCCTTTTGGGGAAAGGCTTTTATGTACGCAGTCATTGAAACAGGCAGCAAACAGTATCGCGTGTCGCCCGGCGACACCATCGAAGTGGAATTGTTGGAAGCGGAAGAAGGAAAAGAGGTCACTTTAGACCGCGTCCTTTTTGTCGCTAACGACGGTAAGTTTTCCGTCGGCGCACCGACCCTTAGCAATGCGGGCGTCGTGGCCGATGTGGTCAAACACATCCGCGGCCCGAAGCTGATCGCTTTCAAAATGAAGCGGCGCAAAGGCTACCACCGCACGGTGGGTCATCGTCAGGAGCTGACGGTGCTGAAAATCAAAGAAGTGAAGGTTTAGTTATGGCACATAAAAAAGGTCAAGGCAGCGTCCGCAACGGGCGCGACAGCGTCAGCAAGCGTCTCGGCGTGAAATGCTTCGGCGGCGAAGTGGTCAGCGCAGGCAGCATCATTGTCCGCCAGCGCGGCACGAAATTTATCGCCGGCGCGAACGTCGGCACCGGCCGCGACTGGACGCTCTTCGCGTTGGTGGATGGCAAGGTTCTGTTCGACAAGAACAGCCGCCGCGTGAACGTGGTGGCGGGAGCCGTCGCCGAGAAGAACAACAACTAGCCCGCGCTAGGATTTTTTCAGAAGCCTCGTTCCGAAAGGGACGGGGCTTTTTTCTGCTACCGAAGCTGCTGGCGATGGACCGGCTGGAATTGGCTCTCATGCCACCGGCCCGCTGCCCCAGTCCTCGGAGTGGTTCACCACGAGTCCATCACGCTGCCGTGCGTGCTCCTTTAAGCCGAAATCCGCCAGCGCCCGTTCCGCCGCCTGGCGGACCAGCGGCTCGGCGTCGCCCAGCTTCGTCGAGACCGGCCCGGCGGCCCGCGGTTCGCCAATCTGATGCAACGCCCAGACGCCGGCGAAACGGATCAGTGGGTCGTCGTCCCACAGCACCGAGGCCAGCACGTCCACGGCGCGCTGGCGGCGCACGGATTCCGCATCCACATCGGCGAGCAACGTCGGCTCGCACTGGCGGATGTTGAAAATTTTGCTGAGCAATTCCGCCGCCGTCTGCCGCACGCCGTAGTCGTCGTGGTTCAAGGCCCGCTTCAAGGCCGGCAGCGTGCGTTGCGCGCCCGATGACTTCATCCAGTCCCGGTCCGTCTGGAGCAGGGCCACGCTGGTCGCCTGACGCACCGCACTGTCCGGATCGAGCTGCGCGAGAATGAGCGGCTCGATGGCGCTCTCGTCGCGCAAACGTCCCACGGCCTCGGCCACAATTTGCCGCACATCGCCGTCCGCCTCCTTCAAGGCTTTGGCCAGATGCGGAATGGCCCGCCGGTCGCCGAGTGCGCCGAGCGCGGAGGCCGCCACCGCGCGCACGTTCCAATGCGGATCCTCCAGCGCCTGGACCAGCACTTGAAACAAGTCCGGCGCGCTGAGTTTCACCAGCGTCTCGAGTGCGGTCACGCGGAGGTTTTTGTCAATGTGCGCGAGCTGCCGCCGCACCAGCGGGGCGAAGGCGGCGTCACGGGTCCGGCCCAGCGCGTTCAAGGCGGCGATGCGCACGCCGGGATCACCGTCTTCCAATCGTCCGGTGATCGCGGTCACGGCGCGCGGATCATTGATCTCCGCGAGCGCGTCCGTCACCGCCCGGCGCACCGAACTGGCCTCGTCCGCGAGCAGGCGGATCAACGGTTCCACCGCTACTTCGCCAAACTCCGCCGCCTTCGAGTAACGCCCGACGGCGATGCAGAAGAACGCTTCTTGATCCTCATTCTCCGCCTTCCACCCAAGCGAACGCAGCGCATGCGCGGCGTGCGCGCGGACGCTCGGCGCGCTATCGCAGAGCAACGGCGCGAGGTAGGGAATGGCGGATTTGTGGCCGATGGTTTTGAGCGCCTCGACCACGGCCTCGCGCACGCCCGCGTGCGGGTCGCCGAGCGCGGCGAGGAGCGGTTGCACGCACCGCGCATCGCGCTGGGCGGCGATGCCCACGGCGGCGGCGATGCGCACGCGCGGCACGGCGTCCGCGAGGGTGCCGATGAGGGCGAGCATGGCTTTCAAATCACTGACTTGCGCCAGCTCTTCAATCGCCTTCACGCGCCGTCCGACGTCGGAAGATTTAATCTGGGAAAGTGCAAGCCACATTCAGTGGAACTGTCGGCGGGAACGGGGCGGGACTGGAGCCGGGGCGGCGATGTGAACCGGCCGGGTGCCGCCCGGCCCGGCGCGCGGCGTTTACGCCGCTTCACCGTCCGCAAGGCCGCAGGTCAATCGAACACCCGCGCCCGCTTGGAGGCTGAAGCGGCCTGAAGGCCGCGCTCCACCAACGGGGTACGGATGCACCCATCACTCCCCACGCCGCAAAATCTCGTTGTCCCTCGCGGGCCTTCTCTGCAATCTCTCGCGCTTCATGCGGCAAGTCAGACTGGCAATCATCGGTGGTGGAACCGTGGGCGGGGGCGTCGTGCAGGCGCTTCAGCGCAACGGCGCGCTCATGTCGTCTCGGCTCGGCGTGGAACTTCAGGTCGCGCGCGTCGTGGTGCGTGATTTGCGGAAGGCGCGCCCGGTCAAAATTTCCAAAAAACTTCTCACCACGGACTGGCGCAGTGCGGTGAGCGATCCGCAGATTGATCTCGTCGCGGAATTGATCGGCGGCACGACCACGGCGCGCGAAGTCGTGCTCGCGGCCTTGAAGCAGGGCAAGCCGGTGGTCACGGCAAACAAGGCGTTGCTCTCGGCGCACGGCGAAGAATTGTTCGCCACGGCGCAGCGGCACGGGACGAATCTTTATTACGAGGCGAGCGTCGCCGGCGGCATTCCCATCATCAAGGTCGTGCGTGAGGCGCTGATCGGGAATCGCATCACGCGGCTCTACGGCATCGTCAACGGGACGTGCAATTACATCCTCACGCGCATGAAGCTCGAAGGCGCGGACTTTGCCGACGTGCTGGCCGACGCGCAGCGCTTGGGCTACGCCGAGACGCCGCCTGACCTCGATGTGGACGGTCACGACGCGGCGCACAAGACGGGCATTCTCGCCTCGCTCGCGCACGGCTTCTGGGTGAACCCGAAGCAGATTTACACCGAAGGCATCCGGGGGATTGCGAAGCTCGATATTTCGTTCGCGGAGAAGCTGGGTTACACGATCAAGCTGCTGGGCATTGTGAAGAAATGCGGAACGCGGAGTGCGGAGCGCGGAGTGCGGAACAAAGTCCATTGTGCGCCGATTCAGGTTTCCGTGTATCCGACGCTCGTGCCGAACACGCACGTTCTCGCCAGCGTGAATCAAGTGTTCAACGCCATCCTCGTGCGCGGCGACATTGTGGGCGACACGCTTTATTACGGACGCGGCGCGGGGCAGGACGCGACGGCGAGCGCGGTGTTGAGCGATCTGGCGGACGCGGCGCTCGACTTGAAACTCGGCACGAAGAGCCGCATTCCGCCCTTCGTCCCGCACGAGCGCGAGGGCGCGGTGTTGTCGATGGACGAAGTGGTGTCGCGCTATTACGTGCGGCTGAACGTAGCGGATCAACCCGGCACGATGGCGAAGGTCGCGACGATTCTGGGCGACGCGAAGATCGGCATCTCGTCGGTCATTCAGCCCGAGGGCCATGTGGGCGATATAGTCCCGTTGATTTTGATGATTCACGACGCGACGAACGCGGCGATGAACAAGGCCCTGGCAAAAATTGCCAAGTTGCCGGTGGTCAAAGGCAAGCCCGTGATGATCCGGGTGGAGAGTTTTGAGTGAGATTTGGATGCAACTTCCTGTCCATTTTTTGAGAGTCGTTGTCGCTGTCATCTTCTTGGCGGTTTTCACGGGCTGTAATTCTCAAAAATCAAAGTCCGATGTGTCCGCAGGATTGGATTCCAGTGAGTTCTCCTTTCGCTGGCCGGTTCCCACCCGATTCGAGGTTGAGGAAACCATCAAGAAAAAAGGTTCCGAATCTACCATTCGCCACACCATTCAGTTTCGATCCCGTTCCAACGAACTAGTTTTGCGCTGGGTGGATTCAGAGGTTCTTTCCATCAACGGCCAACTGGTCAAAACACCTGCTGAACAAAAGGCCGTGGCTTCGTTGCGGGCGATATTCGCAGCCACGGCACCGATGAGGGTCAGCACCGCAGGAGAGTTTTTGGGCTGCCTAAACAACGAGGAATCCATCCGAAAAATCAACAAGGAGCTGGATGCAATGTTTCCAGATCGCCCCCAATCGGCCCGCGACTATTACACCAAACTGGGTTCTTCTGAAGAAGGACAGGCTTGGTGGGCACGCATCATGAACACCACGTACTGGGGGCCTTGGGTTGGCGCGTGGGTGGATTTTGACCTTCGACCCGGTGAGCGGGCTACGAACATCATTGAGAGAGGTTCCGCCCAAACAACGCCAAGAAAAGAAATCATCTCAACCCACCTTGGTTCAGTTCCAAAGAAGCGTGAGTTGGTTCACTTGCGTTTGGAGAGCCGATCAAGTGGTCCAGAACTTTGGCAAGCTATCGCGGGACAGGTTGATAAAGTTGCCGAGCAGACGATCGATAAAAAAGACCGAGGCTCCGAACCGCTCCCGAAAGTTTTGGACGCAGCGTATTCTGAAACGGTGGAAGTTCATACTGATCCCAAAAGCCTTCGGCCTTCTTGGGTAAAGCGTTCGACACTTTTCACTGCTGTTCCCGCCGAGGGCGCACCAGTGACCAATCGCGAGTCGCGCGAGTATTTTTTCAAATGGAATAACAAATGAGCACAACGACAATCGTTCAGCCCCGTTGGCAGGGCGTGATTCAGCAATACGCGGCGTATCTTCCGGTGACGGAGGCGACGCCTGTGATTTCTCTCAATGAAGGCAACACGCCTCTCATCGCTGCGCCGAATTTTGTCGAAGCCATTGGTGGGAAATTTTCGCTGTTCCTCAAATACGAGGGGCTGAACCCGACCTGCTCGTTCAAGGATCGCGGCATGACGCTCGCCGTGTCGAAGGCCAAGGAACGAGGCGCGGAAGTCATCATCTGCGCCAGCACGGGCAACACCTCGGCTTCAGCCGCGGCCTACGCGGCGCGCGCGAAGATGAAGTGCGTGGTGCTGCTGCCGCATGGGAAAATTGCGCTCGGCAAACTCGCGCAGGCGCTGATGTACGGCGCGACGACCATTTCGATTGAAGGCAACTTCGACGAAGCGCTGCGCATCGTGCGCGAACTCGGCGAGACGGGAAAAGTTGAAGTCGTGAACAGCATCAACCCTGTGCGCATCGAGGGGCAGAAGACGGCGGCCTTCGAGATTTGTGACGCGCTGGGTGACGCGCCGGACTTTCATTTTCTCCCCGTGGGCAATGCCGGAAACATCACGGCCTACTGGAAAGGCTACAAAGAATATCACGCGGCGGAGAAGGCGGACACGTTGCCGCGCATGTTTGGTTTTCAGGCGGCGGGCGCCGCGCCCATCGTGGACGGTCGGGTCATTGCCGATCCGCAGACCGTCGCGACCGCCATTCGCATCGGCAATCCTGCGAGCTGGCAGGGCGCGAAGGATGCGATTCAGGAATCCACCGGCCACATTGACAAGGTGACGGACGAGGAAATTCTGGCCGCCTACAAACTCATCGCGCGTTGCGAAGGCATCTTCGTGGAACCCGCGTGCGCCGCGCCGCTGGCCGGACTGATCAAGTGCGTGCAGGCCGGGATGATTCCCGAGGGCAGCCTCATCACCGCCACGATGACGGGCCACGGGTTGAAAGACCCGGACACCGCCATCAGCACCGCTGGCTTCGCGCCGACCGTGGTGCCCGCGACGAAAGAGGCGGTGATGAAGGTCATTGGGTTGTAAGGCGAGATTCCCCGGAGCGCGGGTTTTCCAACCCGCAGCAACATCCGCCAGCCGGGCGCGCGGGAACTGGCGAACACCGTTCTCCATTTCACGTTGCTGCGGGCTGGAAAGCCCGCGCTCCAGGTGCGCCGTGTCATCAGCGGGCTTGACGCTGCGCGCGCGCCGCTTCATAGCAACGCCCAGCGGCCCGGCTCGCTCCGGTAAATTCTCAGACAGCCGCCGCCCTGATGCACAACAAACCAATGAAAGGAACCATGACCTCGATTCGCTTCCCACTCTTCGCATTGTGTCTGCTCGTCGCTTTCGTTCTCCCCGTCCGCGCAGCGGAGCCAAAGGAAGACCCGCTCGTCGCCAGCAAGGTCAAGTGGACCCACGGCCCGGCCCCGGTCAGCATCGGGTCGCAGGCGAGTTTTGAAATTCCGGCGGGCTTCGTCTTCACCGACGGCAAGGGCGCGCGCAAACTGCTCGAATGGACCGGCAACATTCCCGACGGCAGCGAACTCGGGATTTTCGCGCCCACGAACTTGGACTGGTTCGCCATCTTTGATTTTTCCGAAGAGGGCTACGTGAAGGACGACGACAAGGACAAGCTCGACGCCGACAAAATGCTCGCCGCGATCAAGAAGGGCAACGAAGCCGGCAACGAGGAGCGCCAGAAGCGTGGCTGGCCTTTGATGAAGATCGTCGGCTGGGATCAGCCGCCCGCGTATGATGCCGAGACGCACAACCTCGGCTGGGCCATCCGCGTGGAAAGCGATGGCGGGCAGAGCGTGAACTACAACACCCGGCTGCTCGGGCGCAAAGGCATCATGAGCGTGAACCTGGTCATCGCCCCGGAAAAACTTCCGGCCACGCTGCCTGAGTTCAAACAGATGCTCGCCAAGTACGACTACAAGCCCGGCGAGCGTTACGCCGAGTACAAACAAGGCGACAAACTCGCGAAGTATGGACTCGCGGCGCTCGTCGTGGGCGGCGCGGCAGCGGGCGCGGCCAAGCTCGGACTGTTCGGCGCGCTGGCAGTGTTTCTCAAAAAAGGCTGGAAGCTCGTCATCATCGCCGTGGTGGCCATCGGCGCTTTCTTCAAGCGGATCGTCCTCGGGCGCAACAAGAACACCGACGCCTGACGCGCCGCCGTTCCGTTTCATCCCGCGCACCACATGGGCGATCTCGAAAGCCTGCTGCTGGTGCTCGTCGCGCTCTACCTGGCCGAATGCCTGGTGTGGCTGCGGCGCGGCGCGGTGGGCTTCTTTAACTTCTGGGGACTGCGCCGCACGCGCTGGCGGCTGCGACAGCCCGGCAGCACGCTGGCGAATCAGCACGGCGCGGTGACGTTCGCGAATCCCCTCCCACCGTTCGGCACAATCTTCTTCGAGCAGCAACCGCCGCTCTCGCATTCCGCTGAAGCCGCGTTCGCGCACACCGCCGCGTGTTTGAATCCAACGTGGCGTCCCGTGCCGACTGCGCGCCTCGTGCGCTTCGACGAGATGAAGTCCATCACGCGCGACGGACGGAAGGTGTTCGTCAACGAGCAACTCTTTCTCAAGGCGGTGTCGCCCTTCGTCGCGCGCCGCGTGGTGAAAGAATCGCGCGAACTGCGCGAGGCTCCGGCCAGCCGTCGCGAAGAAATCATCCGCCGTGCGCTGGCGGCGAGCTTCGACGAATCCGCCGTCCGCGTCCGCGTGGAGGACTTTCACAAGCAAAGCACCACCTTGCGCGCGCTGGCGAACAGCCTGTTCGTTTTCCTCTACGTGCTCGCGCCGCTGCTTGTCTGGCGCTTCGCCTTTCTGAACGTCGTGTGGTGGCTCGCGGCCGGACTGCTCGCGCACACCGTGACCATCGCGTTCCTGTTCCGCCGCGCGCACGGACGCCTGTATCCCGGCGGACACGAGGAGCGGTTCACGCCCTTCCTCACCATGCTGCTCGCGCCGCCCTCGGCCATCCGCGCCACGGACGCGCTGGGCAAACACTTGCTCGAAGATTTCCACGCGCTGGCTGTGGCGAAGGTGCTGCTGCGCCCGGAAGATTTCCGCGCGTTCGCGCGTCGCGTGCTTCTCGATCTGCACCACCCGATGTTTCCCATCTGCCCGCTCGCCGATCCGCTGGCGGTGAAAACGGAGGACACATTCCGCGCGCTGCTGCGCGGCGAGGCGGAGAAATGTGTCAGCCGCAGCGGATTGAATCTGGAAGAACTGCTGTGCCCGCCCGCGCGCAGTGAAGCCATTCACACCGCGTATTGCCCGCGCTGCGAGGCGCAGTTTGTGACGAGTGAAAGCCACTGTGCGGACTGCGGTGGGCGAACGCTCGTGAGGTGGAGCGGGGCTGAAGCCTGACCGGCCTTGGAAGTCGCGCGGCCTCATTTCAATTCACGAACGCTCATGGCGCGGACTCCACCCGGGCGTTCCTTCTTAAAAATGATCCGGCTCAAGTCCTGCTTGGCGTTTCCCGATTTCAAATCTGTGAACCGAACTGTGACGAGTCCAATGAGCCTGATTCCCGGCACGCTGCTGCTGGCGGTCCTTGTTTTGGCGCAGAAAATTCTCGCGCTGCTCGGCTTGTAACGCGCCCCCGGCGGGCGAAAAGACGCGGTTCTAATCTACCGCCTCCTGACCATCCCAACACAACGAGACTGGAAAGTCTCTCAACCTGCCGACTGGAAAGCCGGCGCTCCGCGTGTCCGAGCGACTTCCCGCTTTCTGTTTCTTTGCGTTAGCCCCACGCTTCGTGCGTGAAATATCGGCGCTTCGGCAAAACGGAACTCCAGATGCCCGTCATCTCCTGCGGCGGGATGCGCTACCAGCACAAGTGGCAGGACGTGGACCCGCGCGACGTGCCGCCGGACAACCAGGCCAATCTGGAAGCCACCATCCGCCGCGCCGTCGAGCTGGGCATCAACCACATCGAGACCGCGCGCGGCTACGGCTCGTCCGAGATGCAGCTCGGTGCCGTGCTGCCCACGTTCCCGCGCGAGAAATTGATCGTGCAGACGAAGGTCGCGCCGTCAGCCACGGCGGATGAATTTCTCCGCACCTTCGACAAGTCGATGAAGTATCTGCGGCTCGACCATGTGGAGTTGCTTTCTCTGCACGGCATCAACAACCGCCAGCATCTCGAATGGTCTCTGAAGAAGGGCGGTTGTCTGGAGGCGGCGCGGAAACTTCAGAGCGAAGGTCGCGCGCGCCACATCGGTTTCTCCACGCACGCCACCACCGACATCATCCTCGACGCGGTGAACTCAGGCGGCTTCGACTACTTCAATGTCCACTGGTATTTCGTGAACGACCTGAACTGGGCGGCCATCCAGGCGGCGCGCAAGCTGGACATGGGCGTGTTCATCATCAGCCCGAACGACAAGGGCGGAAAACTCTACGAGCCGCCGCCGCGCCTCGCGCAGATGTGCGCGCCGCTCACGCCCATGCAGTTCAACGACCTGTACTGCCTCGCGCGGCCGGAAGTTCACACGCTCAGTTGCGGCGCGGCGCGGCCTTCGGATTTCGACGAGCATGTCGCCGCGATGGATTACTACGACCGCATCGCCGAGACCATTGCGCCCATCGAGGCGCGCTGGCGCGCGGCGATGGAGTCCGCGCTCGGTCGCGACTGGTGCGAACGGTGGGGCGAGGGCTTGCCGGAATACGTGGACGTGCCCGGCGAGATCAACGTGCGCGAGATTTTGCGCCTGTGGACTTACGCCAAGTCGCTCGACCTGATCGCGTGGGGCCAGATGCGTTACAACCTGCTGGGCCAGGCCGACCACTGGTTCCCTGGCGAGAACGCCGCCCAGGCGCGCGACGTGAACTGGAAGCCGCTCCTCGCCCGCAGCCCCTTCGCGGAGCGCATCCCGAAAATTCTGGAAGAGACCCATGCGCTGCTCTTCGAGGCGCCGAAGAAGCGGTTGAGCCAGGAGTGAGGGCGGGCGTGTTGCGCCGGCCCGGCGGCTACCGGGCCGCCCGCGCGTAGATGCGCTCCACGACTTGCAGCACCGCCTTCGCCTCTCGCAAGCCGGGTTCGGGCGTGCGCCGCAGGCGGATGTCCTCGAAGAATTCCTGCATCTCGATTTTCCACGAGTCGTCCTCGCCGGGGAATTCCCAGACCGTGGTCTCCGGCGGCCCCATCTGCGGGAGCATCTTGTGGTAGGTGAGCTTCTCCACGCCGTAGCTGCGGCCCAGGCCGTCCATCTGGAGCTTCCCGTCGCGCCCGTAGATTTCGAGCGAGAACAGGTTCTTCCACTCGGTGCAACTGGCGTGCAGCCACGCGGTCTTGCCGTCCGCATTGCGCAGGCTGACGAAGGCGTTGTCATCCACCGGCATGTTCCAAAAGTACGTCGCGACGTGGCCTTCCACCTGCGCGAACTCACCGAGAAAAATGCCCGCGAGATCAATCAGGTGAACGCCTTGATCAATCAGTTCACCGCCGCCGGACAGTTCGGGATTGGCCCGCCATTCCTTGTCATAACCCACGCGCCCGCCCTGACCGTAGCGTCCGCGCAGGAACATCATCGGGCCGAGCACGCCGCTCGCGAAAATCTCCCGCGCCTTCAGAAACGCCGGGTGGTAACGGTGGTTGTAACCCACGCGATAGAGCGCGCCGGTCTCTTGGGAAATGACTTCCAGTTCCTCCATCTCGCGCAAACTGATCGCGCCGGGTTTTTCCGCGAGAACGTGTTTGCCGGCGGCGAGCGCCTGCTTCGCGATGGGTGCGAGCGCGGCGTTCAGCGTGGCGATCATCACGCAGTCCACGTCCGGCGACGTGACGGTTTTCTCCACCGAGTCCGTGGCCGCGCACCCGGGCGAGAGCGTGGCGAGCTTCTCGGCGCGGGCCAGTTGCAAATCACACACCACCGTGACCGTGCCAGGCGCGAGCAGTTTCATGCGTTTCTCGCCGACGAGACCGCATCCGATGATGGCAACGCGGGGGGGCATCAGAATGAAAAATGAAAATGGGCAAACGAAAAAGAACTGGCCGCGCGACGGCGCAGGGCGGGCGGTGGAGGACAGTGCAATTGCATCGGCCTTTGATAGTCGGCGGCGGTGGTGGGCGCAATCCCCGGTTCGGTGGCTGGCCAGTCGCGGACGTGAAAATTGACAAAATGTCGCTTGCCGTCCCCGGCCCTCCGCGGCTCAGACTGATCGCACTATGAAAAATACCTTCCGTTCGTGCGCCCTGGTCGGCGGTTGTGCCCTGGGCCTGCTGGCGTTTCCGCAACTGGGCCACAGCCAGGGTTTCTACCTGAACGCCAATGCCGGCGTCGCCTTCGCCCAAGACGTCGATCTGGATCGCTTCCTCGTCTCCACGCCGGGGGCCGAGCTGAAGCTGGACCCCGGCTCGCAGTTCAACGTGGCGGCCGGTTATAATTTCAACCAGTGGCTGGGCGTGCAGGCCGAGACCGGTTTCATGGTTAACCGGATCGATAACTTGAACAGCCACGGCTATGACGATGACGACTACGACTTCGATGACGATGAGGACAATGACGACAGCTACCTGTCGCACTTCCCGCTGCTGCTCGATGTGGTGGTGCGCTACGACCAGCCGGACTGCAAGTGGGTGCCGTATGCCGGCGTGGGCGCGGGCGGGAACGTGAGCGTCCTCTCGCTCGAACATGTGCTGGGGCCGGACGGCTCGACGGTGGACGGCTCGGGCAGCGATGTGGTCTTCGCGTGGCAGGCGTTCGCGGGCCTGCGCTACCGGTTCCATCCGAACATGTCGGTGGGCGGCGGCTATAAATTCTTCTCCGCCGAGGGCGCCACTTGGGACGTGGACCGCACGTCCGGCGACATCAAGTCCGGCACGGCCCAGGTTCATTCCGTGGTCGTGGACTTCACTTGGAACTTCTGAACCGGGCCGCCGTTCCGGGAGCAACCGGAGATCTGCGACGGAAGATTATTCCGCCAGCGCCTGCACCGCCGCGTCCTGAAACGCCGCGCGCACCGGCGAGGCGTCACCGTTCGGCACTTTCGACCATTGATACATGAGGATGAGAATCAGGTCGCGCTTCGGGTCGGCCCAAGACTGCGTGCCGTAGGCACCGCCGTGACCAAACGTGCCGGAGGACAACATGCGCGTGGTGTTCGCGGCGGGTTCCTTCACCACCGCGAAGCCGTAGCCGAAGCTCATGCCGTCCACGAAGCCGGTCTTGAGTTCGCCCGTCTGGGTGCGCGTCAGCTCCGTCACCGCCGCCAGCGAGAGCAATCGCTTTCCGCGCCACACGCCGCCGTTCAGCATCATCTGGTAAAAGTGCGCGACATCGGACGCGGTGGAGAAAAGTCCGCCCGCCGGAAACGGCGTGCGCGTGCGATCCGGCAGCGGGCCTTTGAGGAAGTAGATGCTGCCCTCGACGAGCGCGCCGCTCGGGCTGGCCTGATACGGCTTGGCCACGCGTTTCAACTGCCAGCGGCTCGGCCAGAACGTGGTGTCGTCCATGTCGAGCGGATCGAAGAGGCGTTGCTGCATGAACTTTGCGAACGGTTTCCCGGACACGACTTCCACGATGCGGCCGAGGGTGTTGATGCCGCTGTTGCAGTATTCCCACTTGCTGCCGGGCGCGAATTTCAGCGGCATCTGCGAATAGGCCATGACGAGTTCGGCGAGCGAACAGTCGCCGCGCGGCGCGGGCAGGTCGCCCAGTCCGCTCGTGTGCGTGAGCAAATCACGGATGCGGACGGGCCGCGCGGGCTTGATGAGTCCGAGTCCGGTCACGGAACGCTCCGAGGTCAGCCACTGGCCTTTGAACTCGGGCAGAAATTTTTCCACCGGGTCTTCGACGGAAAGTTTGCCCTCGTCTTGCAGCATCAGCACGGCGACGGCGGTCATGGGCTTGGTCATGGAGGCGATCCAGAAAAGGTCGTCCGTCTTCATCGGGCGGTGCGTGGCGAGATCGGAATGGCCGAGGGCCGCAAGCGCCACGACTTCATCGCGAGTGGCGACGAGCGTGACCGCGCCGGCGATGAGATTTGTTTCGAGGAAGGGCGCGAGGCTCTGGGGAATCTCCGCGAGCTTGGCCGGATGGAACTGCGGCGACGCAGCGAACAGCGGAAGTGAAACGGCGAGCAGCCACACGGCGGTGAATCGGGTGAGGAATCTCATGCGCGTGGTGTAGCGAACCTCACGCGCGGCGGCGAGAAAATCTCTCCGCGCGCAGACTTTCCAGTCCGCAGCACCGTGATGACGACGAAGGGTTCTCGACTGGTCTGGAGCCTGCCGAGTGTTCCGGCCTGCTGCGGACTGGAAAGTCCGCGCTCCCTTTTAATCGCTCAAGTGTTGCGGCCCCGACGGCGGAAGACCGTCGTTTCAATCACCGGCTCGTAGGAGAACAGCGCGCGCACATCCTCCAGGTGCATCAGCACCCACGGCTGATAAATGTCCCCGCCGTTCTTGGTGAAGACCAGATCGTCCGCCACCTGCACGCACATGTGGATGAGCTTGGAATTCCCGTCGGCGGAGGGCCGGTGCAGCATGATGATGTCTCCGAGCGCGTCCGCCTTGGGCACGACGCGGTATTGGGTTTGCAACGTCTGACTGGCGAACGACTGCTCCACCAGGCGGTTGTCCGGCTCCTCGTTGAAAAAGTTCAGCGAGGACCACACGCAATCGGCGTTGCGCGGAATGGTCGCGGAAGGCTGCGGGTAGCGGTAGAGCAGCAGGCGCGGCAGCGGCGGGAGCAGCGTGGAGACGTTCAGAACATCCGAGCCTTGCCGCGCGAGAGAAACGATCAGCGGATCGAAGCCGGACGCCTGACCAGGCGGCAGCCAGTAACGCTTCCAGTTCTCGAACTGCGCGGGCCGGGCGATTTCGAGGCTGGCCAGCACGGCGGGCACGCGGCTGACCTGGCGCGCGAGCAGAAAGACTTCGTTCGACGGAGCCGTGAGCTGGAAGTAGGGCAGGTCGGCAAAGAAGAGAACGTGATCCTTTTCGTAAGTCATCCGCCGCACTTCGCGCCGCAGGCCGGCCGGTAACGGACTCCCGGCGAACCAGTCCTCGAACGCGCCGCGAAACACGTACGGATAACGCTGCGGAACATTCTCCGCCGTGCGCGCCAGCACGTCATAAATCCGCTGGCGCGGGGCCGCCTCCATCTCGCGCACCACTTCGAGCGGCGGATGCACCACGATGTCCGCGCCGGAGGACTGCCAGACTTTTTCATTGAGCAGCAGCGACTGATGGCGCGCGCTCAAGCCGCTGGACTGGAAAAGCTCACGCAGTTGCGCCGACGAAAAGCCGCCGAAGACCCAGCGAATTTCTGGCGGGGTCTGGTTCGCAAAAGCCTGTGCGGGACGCTCCAGCATCAGGGTCTGCTCCTTCATCACGCCCCACGATGGATCGGCGGCGATCTTCACGGACGCGGACCCCGGCGCCGGACGGTACTGGCGAATGACGATGTTGATCACCAGCATCAGCATCATGCCCGC
>JANNGC010000606.1:0-2243 GCA_031380445.1 Pedosphaera sp. | reverse complement strand
GCGAGGGCAGCGTTTCCATCCGTCGCCCAGCGAGTTCGGCGGATGAATCAACGACCGGCAAAGCGCGGTAAAGTTTGCGCAGATGATCCTGAATCCGCCGACGCGTGATGAGCAGCAGCCATTGTTTGAAAGAACCCGTCTGCGGGTCGTAACGAAACTCCGGCATCTTACGCGCGACCGAGATGACCGTCTCCTGCACCACCTCCTGCGCCGCGTGGTCGGACAGTCCGCTCTTGCGCGCCACGTTGTAGATCAATCGCCAGTAGGTCTCGAAGAAGGTGCGCCAGCTCGCATCATCGCCCGCGTCACGCAGGCGGTGCAGTAAACTCTTCCGCGTGGGCAGACTGTCGTAGTCGCTCGTAACCCGGAGCGCGGATGGGTGCTGCGGCGCAGGATTCATTTCCAAGCGCGTGCATACCAACAGCGGCCCGAAAATGCACGCGGGTTCCTGTTCTCGGGCGCATCGCCGTGGACTGGCTGGCCTGAACACGGGCCGGAAACATTTTCCGGCCAGCCGCCGCGCTTGCTTCCGATCAGTTGGAAAATTTGGAAGCCTTTGAAATGGACGGGGCTTTTTTGTATCAGTCCCGGCGCTTGAAAAAATTCATGGATACGGCCCGGCCCGGCAAAAAGTCCCGGCCGGCCTCGACAGCAGGAAAAGTTTTCAGCCTGCTGGTGGTGGGCGGGCTGCTGGTCTTGCCCGGCGTGGCGTTGGCGCGGAGCGGCGTTAATTTTCGCTGGGCCGGAGGTTACGCGCTGGCGATAAGCGCGCTCACGTTCTGGATGTATGCGCGCGACAAACGGCGGGCGCAGGCCGGCGAGTGGCGCGTGCCGGAAGCGGAGTTGCATTTTTTGGAATTGGTGGGCGGCTGGCCGGGCGCATGGCTGGGCCAGCGGTGGCTGCGGCATAAATCTTCCAAGGTCAGCTACCAGATCGTGTTCTGGCTGATCGTGATGCTGTGGCAGTTCGTCGCGTGGGATTCGCTGCAAAATTTTCAGCACTCCCGCGCCGTGTGGTCATGGGTGGAGCAGACCTCCGGGCAGCGGAGATGAAAATGCGTGGGCTGACGCGCGGTTGGGACTTCAGCCCTCAATCTGAATCTTCCACGGCCACTGCTCGTTCCATTCCCAGTTGGTCTTCTTCCACTTGCGGCGGTCTTTCGGATCAGGCTCGGCCTCGGGTTGCACGCGGCCCTCTTCGTCGGTGGCGCGGGAGACGAGGCGATGTTCGCCAGCGGCAGGCGTCTTCCAATCGAAGCTGAAGAAGCGCCAAGTGTATTTGTCCTTGGGCGAGCGGTCGATCTTCGCGGGCTGCCACGGGCCGTCATCAATTTTGATTTCCACGGTCTTGATGGCCGTGCCGTCGCCCCACGTCGCGCCGGTCAGGCGCACGGTGCCGTCCTTTAATTTCACCACGCGGGCGATGATGGACTTCACGTTCATCGGGCCGACGCTGGTCAGCCGCCAGATGGTTTTTTCGCCGCGCTCCTCGCCCTTCAGCGTCACGTATTCGCTCGCCATGTATTTGCTCATGTAGCGCCGGTCGAGCACCTCGATGCGCTGCAACCATTTCGTCCACGAGATGCCAAACCAGCCGGGCACCACGAGGCGCAGCGGGAAGCCGTGCTCCTTCGTGAGCGGTTCGCCGTTCATCTCGTAGCAGAGCAGCACGTCGTCGCGCATCGCGTCGTTGATGTGCAGGCTGCGCGCGAAGTTTTGCGGGTAATCCTTCTCACGAATCTTTTCCACCTTCTCATCCGCGCCGAAGAACACGACCTCGATGCCGCGCTTGAGCGGCGTGCATTCGGCGAGCAAGTCGGCGAGCGGCGTGCCCGTCCACGTCACGTTGCCAATCGCACCCATGAAACCCGGGGCCATGCCGTTGCCGCCGCACTCCAGCGTGGCGGTGATGGTTTTGCGTTTGCGTTTCTTGAGGTCGTCGAGCGTGAGCGTGCGGCCTTTCTTCACGAGGCCGGAAATTTCCAGCGTGTGATCCTCGGCCTTCAACGTCGGCGTGTTGTAATGGCTGACCACGTACAGATCCTCGCTCTTGGTGCGCCAGTTGGTGAGTTCCGCCCAGCGCGTCTGCCGCTTGACGTTCGGCTGCGGATCGAGGAACGGGATGAGCACGCCCTCATCGACCTCCGGCCCGCCGAAGAGCGAGAGCGGATACTGGGTGAAGGCGAGCGCGGCGGTGGCGACGCTGGCTTTGAGCATGTCGCGCCTGGAAAATTGCCGCGATT
>JANNGC010000935.1:0-11671 GCA_031380445.1 Pedosphaera sp. | reverse complement strand
CCTCGCTTCTTCGTGCGGCAGTGGAAAAGCCCGAACTCGAACTCATTCCCTACTTCGCAATCGGGCTGTTCGCCGGTCTGCGTCCCACAGAGGTCACGCGGCTTGAATGGCCGAACGTCCGTCTCGACCAGCGCGTGATTTTGGTGAGCACGTTGCCGGAGCCGGCTCCGAGGAGCGCATCAGTCGCGGCCCCGCCGAAGGCCTGGCCCATGCCGGCCTCTTTCTTCGGCAGTTGCACGAGCACGAGCAGGACGAGGAACAGACAGTCAATCACCATGATCGCGGTCAACAGATAGATACTTAACGTCAGCATATTTTTTCCTAAATCGAGTTCTTCACGATGTCCGCGAACGAGCGGACTTCCAAGGCCGCGCCACCGACGAGCGCGCCATCCACGTCGGGGAGGGACATCAGCTCGCGGGCGTTGGCCGGCTTGACACTGCCACCGTATTGAATCCGCACCTTGCGGGCAACGGCTTCGTCAAAATTTTTCACCAGTTGGGCGCGGATGAAAGCGTGGGCGTCCTGGGCCTGCTGGGCGGTGGCCGTCTTGCCGGTGCCGATGGCCCAGACGGGTTCGTAGGCCACGACGGTTTCCATCATCTGCTCCTTGGTCAAGCCTTCGAGGCTGCCGCGCACCTGTGTTTCCAAAACTTTTTCCATCCGTCCCGCCTCGCGCTCAGTGAGCGTTTCGCCGACACAGACAATCGGTTTCAGCGAGGCCGCATGGGCCGCGCGCGCCTTCTTCGCGATCAATTCGTCCTTCTCCTCCTGATACTGGCGGCGCTCGGAATGGCCGAGGATGACGTAGCGCACGGAGAATTCCTTGAGCATCTGCGCGGCGATTTCGCCGGTGTAAGCACCCATGTTGTTCTCGCTCATGTTCTGCGCGCCGAGGGCGATGTTGCGCGTGGAGAGGATGGCCTTCGACACCTCGGAGAGCGCGGTGAAAGGCGGGCAGACCACGATGTCCACTTCCTTGACCGAGGCGAGATCGAGGGCCAGACCTTTCAGCAGGTCGAGCGCCTCGGCCACGGTTTTGTTCATCTTCCAGTTGCCGGCGATGATGAGTTTTCGTTCTTTGTCCATGAGGAAAGTCAGTTTGAGTTTATGAAAGTTGCGGAAAACTATTTGTCGCTCAACGCCGCGACGCCCGGCAGTTCCTTGCCTTCGAGAAACTCCAAACTCGCGCCGCCGCCGGTGCTCATGAACGTCACCTTGTCGCCAAGGCCGGCCTGGTTCAGCGCCTTCACGCTGTCGCCACCGCCGATGATCGTCTTCGCGCCGTTTTTCTGGGTCGCGTCCACGACACCGAGCGCGACGGCATTCGTGCCTTCGGCGAAACGCTTGTCCTCGAACATGCCCATCGGGCCGTTCCACAGGACCGTCTTCGCACCGCGAATGATCTCCGCATAACGCTTGGCCGTTTCCGGGCCGATATCGAAGCCTTCCGCATCATCAGGAATATCACCCGTGACCACGCGCGGGTTGGTCAGATCAAAGACCGGCTTGCCCTTCTTGTTGAGCTTGCCGGAGTCCACCGGCGTCGCGACGACCGTGTCGGTCGGCAGCTCGAAACGCACGCCGCGCTGCTTCGCCTTCTCCTCGGCGGCCTTCGCGGTGCCGGTGTGATCTTTCTCGACGAGGGATTTCCCGACCTTGCCGCCGTTGGCGAGCTTGAAGGTGTAAGCCATCGCGCCGCCGATGAGCACGGTGTCGGCTTTCTCCAGCAGGCGATCAATGACTTTGATTTTGTCGGAAACTTTGGCGCCGCCGAGAATGACGACGAAGGGCTTGGCCGGCTTGTCCAGCTCATCGCCTAGAAATTTCAGCGCGCGCTCCATGAGCAGGCCCGCCGCGCACTTGCCGCCGCGCTTCGCGACGACTTGCGCCACGCCCGCCGTCGAGGCGTGCGCGCGATGCGCCGCGCCGAAAGCGTCGTTCACATACACGTCTGCGACCTTGGCCAGTTTCTCCGCGAACGCCGGATCATTTGCTTCTTCCTCGTTGTAAAAGCGCACGTTCTCCAGCAGCAGAATGCCGCCCGCCGGCAGCGCGTTCACCGCCGCCTCGACTTTGTCGCCGATGCAGTCGTCCACGAACTCCACGGTCTTGCCGCCGAGCATCTCAGAAAGTTTCTTCGCCACGGGGCGCAACGACATGGACGGCTCGCGCTGGCCTTTCGGGCGACCGAGGTGTGCGGCGAGGATGACTTTCGCGCCTTGGCTCGTGAGCAGTTGCAGCGTCGGGAGGGTTTCCTTGATGCGCGTAGTGTCGTTGATGACCATCTGGCCATCCTGCTCCGCCATCGGGACGTTGTAATCCACGCGTGCAAACACGCGCTGGCCGCTGAGATTGTTCAGGTCGTTGACCGTAAGTTTCGCCATAAAAACAAGGGCGGGAGGATAGCCACCGGCTTTTTCGAGTCAAAAGGAATTCAAGGCAGCAGGAACCGCCCACAGGCGCATTTCAACCAGGCTGCAACCGCTTGCGCTTCGCCCACAGCTCACGCGGACGGAAAATCCCGGCCGGGGTGATGATGCCGGTGATCAACTCCGGCGGCGTGACATCGAAGCCCGGATTGCGCGCGGTGCTGGTGGGATTCGCCACCCGCACGTAGGCACGCTGCCCCGACCTTGAACCTTGGACCTTGGACCTTGGACTTTGCACGACACCCCACGCCCCGAGCACTTCGCTCGCGTCGCGTTCCTCAATGGGAATGTCGCGTCCTGACTTAAGATTCCAATCAATCGTCGAGAGCGGAAGAGCCACGTAGAAGGGAATATCGTGGCGATGCGCGAGAACGGCCTTGGTGTAGGTGCCGATCTTGTTCGCCACTTCACCGGTGCGACCGAGCGTGCGGTCGCTGCCCACGATGACGAGATCAATTTCGCCGCGCGCCATGAGATGCCCGGCGGCGTTGTCGGCGATGATGTCGTGCGCGATGCCCTGCTGCGCGAGTTCCCAGGCGGTGAGCGTTGCGCCTTGCGAACGCGGGCGGGTCTCGTCGCAGAAGACGTGGAACTTCTTCCCCTGCCCTTGCGCGGCATACATCGGCGCGGTGGCGGAACCGATGTCCACGAAGGCGAGCCAGCCGGCATTGCAATGGGTGAGCACGCGCGTGCCATTGCGAATGAGCTTCGCGCCGTGCTTCCCGATGGCCGCACAGTGCTGCACGTCTTCGTGCGCAAATTCCTCGGCGGCGGCGAGCGCGAGGGACTGTTGCTCGGCCACCGTTTCGCCCGTGCGCATCTCGGCGAGCACGCCAAGCATGGCGTTCACGGGATCAACGGCGGTGGGGCGGGCGTCTTGGAGGGTTTGGAAAACTTCGGCGACGTGGGCGGAAAACTTCTTCACGTCACGCCCGCGAAACGCGCGGGCGCCCTGAGCGAGTCCATACGCCGCCGTGGCCCCGATGGCCCCCGCGCCGCGCACGACCATGTCGGTGATGGCCCGGGCCGTGGCGCGATAGTCGCGCGTCTCGACGAGCTTGAACTCATGCGGGAGCAATCGCTGTTCGATGAGCACGACGCGGTTGGTCGCGGCCTCAAAGGTGACGGTGCGGAAGTGCTGCGTGCGGGAGCCAAGGCGGACGTTCATGCTTCAGAAATCCTTGGCGGCTCCCGTGGGAAAAACTCAGGCCGACTTGGCCTTCGGCTTCGCGGCTTTGATCTTGTCGCGAACCTTTTCGTAGAGCGGATGCTGGCGCACGGCGGCGAGGTCGGGGTCTTTCACCATCCAGGCGAACTCGCTATAGCCCGCGCCAATGGCGCGATGGAGGGCATCAAGCGCCTCGTCCAGCCGCTCGGTGAGCGAGTAGCTGCACGCAAGATTGTAGAGGACCATGGCGTCGTGCGGGCGGAGCCGGGCAAGCTGCTCGTCCACGGTCAGGCCGTCGGCGAAACGGCCGCGCCGGGTGTAGTCGTCGCCGAGGATTTGCAGCGCATCCACGTAACCGGGGTCGCGACGCACCACGCCCTCGATGAAGGAAATTTCCACGTCGAGGTTGCGCTGGTCATGGCGGGTCAGTTTTTTGGTTGCGGGCTTTTTCGGCATACGGCTGCGCAAAGTGTTTCATGGATGTTTCACAAGTCAAGGAAGGCACCGACGTGGAAACTCCAAATCCCAAATCCCAAGCTCCAAACAAATTCCAACTCGCAAGCACCAACTCCAAAAAGGAATGCGTCTGACCAGGCCGCGTTTCACCGACGGCAGATCGTTTTGCAGCTTGGTGCTTGGGTTTTGTTTGGAGTTTGGGATTTGGAGTTTGATTTCTCCCGGTTCTCCGTTTTCATCCGCGCCTGTGACTGAATCCGAAGCACTCCAGATTTTCCGCGACACGGGCGCCCTGCTCGAAGGGCATTTCATTTTGCGCAGCGGTTTGCGCAGCCGGCAGTATTTCCAATGCGCTCTCGCGCTCCAGCACATGCCCACCGTCGAGAAACTCGGCGCGGCGCTCGCGGACAAGGTGCGCGCGCTGAAACCCGCCACGGTCATGGCACCGGCGATGGGCGGGCTGGTCATCGGCCAGGAAGTCGCGCGGCAGCTCGGCGTGCGGTTTCTCTTCACGGAAAAAGAAGAAGGTCTGCTCGTGCTGCGACGCGGTTTCAAAATCGCGCCCGGCGAAAAAGTTTTGATCGTCGAGGACGTGGTGACGAAGGGCGGGCGCGTGCAGGAGACGATTGACATCATTCGCGCGGCGCAAGGCGCGGTGGTGGGCGCGGCCATGCTGGTGGATCGTTCGGACGGCACGTTGAATCTGGGTGTGCCGCTCTTCAGCGTGCTGAAGCTGAACGTGGAGACCTTTCATCCCGACAAGCTGCCGCCCGATCTCGCGGCGGTGCCGGCGATCAAGCCGGGGAGCAAGTAGCAGGCCGGGAAGTAATCAGTAAATCAGTCGTTGAACCTTCGGCCAACGGCTCACTGGTTACTGATTTACTGATCACTGTTCACTTTCCCCCGCTCATCGGCGCACCCACATTGATCCCGTGCTCCAGGCAGTAGGCCGCGTTCGCCACGTACTTGTCCGCCCAGTGTTTGAGTCCCGCGCGTTCCTCCGGGGTGAGGGCGCGCATCACTTTCGCGGGCGCACCCATGACGAGCGAGCCGGGCGGGATTTTCATGCGCTGCGTGACGAGCGCCTTCGCGCCAATCAAACTTTGCTCGCCCACCACCGCGCCATCGAGCACTACCGCGCCCATGCCGATCAGGCATTCATCGCCAATGGTGCAGGCGTGGACGATGGCGGAGTGGCCGATGGTCACGTAGTTGCCGACGAGGCACGGGTAATCATCCGCGAGATGCAGCACAGCATTGTCCTGAATGTTCGTGTGATGGCCGACGACGATGCGGTTGATGTCGCC
Organism: Pedosphaera sp.; assembly: GCA_031380445.1. Classification (GTDB taxonomy): domain Bacteria; phylum Verrucomicrobiota; class Verrucomicrobiia; order Limisphaerales; family SIBH01; genus JANNGC01. The sequence continues at coordinate 6,308 of JANNGC010000935.1, read as the reverse complement.
GCGCAGCACCGCTTGATACCACACGCTGGAATGATCGCCGAGCGTCACATCGCCCACGACCACGGAGGTCTGGGCGAGATACACGCCGCGCCCGAGCACGGGAGTTTTTCCGAGGAACTGATCGAGTCGAGCGCGCAAGTCTGACATGCGCGGCAGTGTTGCGAAGGCGGTGAAAGTTGCGAAGGGAAAATTCCCCGGCGCGCGGACTTTCCAGTCCGCAGCAAGCCTCGAACTACGGAAGGCGTGAAAAAAAATCTTATGCCTCATCACTTGGCGGCTTGCTGCGGGCTGGAAAGCCCGCGCGCCAAAAAAAACTCCCGCGCAGCTCGTGCCGCGCGGGAGAACCCTGCACCTCAAATCAGTTCACGGATGATACGGCGGCGCGATATGCGACGGATACGGCCCCTGATACACCGCGAACGGCGGCGGCGCATGATGACGGCGCGGCGCACGCACCCGGACAGGCTGGGCACAAACTGGCGGAGCCGCATACACGACGGGCGCAGGCGCATAATACACCGGCACCGCATAGACCACGGGCGGTGCGCAGTAGCCGCGCACCGGGAAGCCCACACCCACGCCCACCGGCCCGGCCTGCACATGCACGCCGCGTCCGACGGACACCGACAGACCGGGCAGGCCAATCGAAACAAACCCGCCCGCGTGAGCCGGGGCGGCGAGGGCCAGCACCCCGGAGAAGATTCCAAGAACAAGAGACTTTTTCATAAGTTGCCTTTCGTCGCAGGATTCGACACCCGCCATTGTGATTTATTCGAGCGCCCCTTATCTGTTCCCAAGATTTACCATGAATAGCGAACCTGCTGACCCGTCTGGGCCGCGCCGCCGCCGCCGAATCCCGCGCTCCTTCAAAGAACTCACGCCGAGCAATCACTTCAACCCGCGCACGTTTTTCTACGAGATGATCTGGAAGGCCTGGCTCACGAAGCGCCAGGGCGAGTGCAAGCGCCCGGTGTTTCCGAAATTGAAGGACGGCGCGGTGGCCATCACCTGGATCGGCCACGCCTCGTTCCTGATCCAGTTCAACGATCTGAACGTGCTGATTGATCCGAACTTCGCGAACTGGATTTTCTTCCTCAAACGCATCAAGCGCGCGGGCTGCCGCATCGAGGACTTGCCACCGATTGACTTGGTGCTGCTCACGCACGCGCACTTCGATCACTTTCACAAGCCTACGCTGCGCCGCCTGCCCTCGCCGAAGATTGGCGTCATGCCCTGGGGCGTGGGCGATCTCGCGCGCGACCTCGGCTTCGGGCGCATCGTGGAGTTGCAGAAGTGGGAGAGCTTCTCGCACGCGGACTGGAAGGTGACGCTCACGCCGTGCAAGCACTGGGGCGCGCGGACGATTCGCGACGAGCATCGCGGCTACGGCGGCTTCGTGCTCGAACATCAGGGGCGGAAAATTTATCACGCCGGCGACAGCGCCTACTTCGAGGGGTTCAAGGACATCGGCAAACTGTTGCAGCCGGAGATCGCGCTGCTGCCCATCGGCGCCTACTACCCGGATTCATTTCGCAACGTCCACATGGGACCGGACGACGCGCTGAAGGTCTTCAAAGACTTGGGCGCGCAATGGCTCGTACCCATGCACTTTGGCACGTTCAAGCTTTCGTTCGAGGACATCACCGAACCGCCGCGCTGGCTGCGCGAACTGGCGCATGAAAACAAAATGACGCAGCACATCCGCATCTTGGAAGAGGGCGTGCCGGAAGTTTTTTAAGTTGGCTGCCCACTCGGCGAAGAGACGGTTCAGCGCACTTCCGCCACCAGCTTCTCCAGCGCGCGCCCATACTCGACGTAGCTCTGGAATTGTTGTTCGGCGGAGGACGTGACGGCGGCATCGTGGAAGACCACCGCAATGTGCGGCTCGATGGAGAACGCCCCGTCATAACCGCTCGCCAGCAAATCCTTAATCACTTCGCGCACGTAGCCGCTGCCCGCGCCGGGCATCGTGTAATCCGCGTCGTTCTTCGCCGGGTTCCAGCGTGCGTCCTTGATGTGGACGTGGACGGTGTGCGCTTTGACGTGCGTGTAGAACTCCCACGCATCCTGCTTCGCCCACGGCTTGGGCTTCGAGCGGTCGGCGTTGAACACGGGATTGGCCGTGTCGAAGACCCACTTGAGTCCCGGCGCCTGGTCGAGCAGTTCCAGCGCGTGCTGCCAGCTCATGCCGCCGTAGTTCATGCAGTTCTCGTGGACGGGCTGCAGGCCCGCATCGAGAAACATCTTCGTCACCTCGCGCACGCGGGAAAAAACTTCGGCAGGAATCACCGCCTCGTCGTCGCCCGGCTTGAAACTCATCACGCGCACGAACTTCGTCCCGAGCTGCTGCATCCGGGGAATGCACCGCTTCACTTCACCCAGCGTCACGTCGAACGGCGTGGCCACCGTCTTCTGCCAGTTCATGATCGTGGAGCCGAAGCACAGCACGCTGATGCCCGCGTCCTTTAATTTCCCGGCGGCCATGTCGAACGCCGCGTCGGGAATCTCGTGAAAATTCGCCTTGGCAAAACCCGGCACCTCCACGCCGCGCATCTCGATGGTCTTCCACCCGAGCGCCTGATGCGCGCGGATTTGTCCATCAATGCCGTTTGCCGCCTCGTCGCCAATGCCGGTGATAATCATGCCGCGAGTAAAGCAGGCGGCTCCGGTTCTGGCCGCAATTTTCTACGAGGAACAGGTGAACGCCTCACACGTCACTTCCAAATGTCCGCCATCGGATAGACGGTCAGTTCCTCGATGGCGGCGCGGCCTTCGATGGCAAAGGCCGGGCCGGCGTCCGTGTGCAGCGAGCCGAGGGTGTAAGCCGCCTCGCCGCCGTTCCAGAAGCTCTCGACGAGGCCGCGATCAATCAGGAAGCGCGCGTCCACGGAATTTCCCGGATGAATCACGGTGCGCTGGCTGCCGCGCTGGAGCGTCCGGGTCGCGGGGTCGTAGCTGAAAGCGAGGCGGCGGAGCTTCACGCTCACTGCGTTCGTGGCTTCGGGACGGAAGCGCAGCACGACATCAAGCGCGGCGTCGCTGGTCAGCACGGCAAGTTTCGCAGCGGCCTCGGCGACGGTGACGTTCGCGAGTTTGATCAAGGGCTGGCCGCGCAGCGCGCTGACTTCCTCCACCGGCTCGAAGCAGAGCGTGTCCTCGCCGTTGAGGGCTTTCATCCGCATCTCCAGCGGGACGCTCGCGCACTGGTTGAAACGCTCGTTCGGGAACCGCGTGTCGCGCGCCCAGCCCATCATGATGGGACGGCCCTTCGGCGCGTTCATGAAGACGAGCGCGGCGTAGAAGTTCGGCCCGAGGTGCGCGTTGCGATGCTTCGTAACGGGCGTGAAAGTTTTTCCATCGAAGCGTCCGAGCTGGTAGGCGGAGTTGGAGTTGAACGGCTCCGGCGCGTTCTTCGGCGAGCGATAGCAGCCGTAGAGCAGCATCAGGTCCTCGCCCGTGACGGCGGATTTCATGGGGAGAAATTCCGGGCATTCAAACCAGTTCGGAATCGAGCTGGTCTGCTCCCACTTCTGCAAATCCTTCGAGCGCAGGAAGCGGTAGGTGTCCGGCCCGCCCACGTAGAGCACCATGACGTAATGCTGCGACGCCTCGTGCCAGATCACTTTCGGATCACGGTCCCCGTCGCCGAGGTTGGGAATGACGGGATTGCCGGCGAAGCGTTTCCACGAGCGCCCGCCGTCGGGCGTCGTCGCGAGGTGCTGGGAAAACGGCGCGGTGGCGGCGAAGAACATCGCGGGCGCGGGCAGCTTCACGCCTTCGTTCAAGCCGGCAATGGGCTGCTGCTGCAGGACCGTCGTGCCGGAATAGCATTGGCCGGAAGCGTCGGGAAAAATCGCCACGGGCCATTCCTCCCAGCGCACCAGGTCTTTGCTCACCGAGTGGCCCCAGTGCATGTCGAAGCCCGCGCCCCGGCTCGTGGTCGCGGGATTGAACTGGTAGAAGACGTGATAGAGACCGTCCAAAAAGTAGCTGCCGTTGATGTCGTTCATCCAGCCCAGGCGCGGGCTGAAATGAAAACGCGGGCGGTGCAACGACTCGTAGGCTTTCGGATCGATGATCTCCAGGTCGCCCATTTTCAATCGCTCCAGCACGGCGGCGTCGTGCGACTTGTAGCGGAGCGTGACCTCGCGGCCCTTGAACTCGCGCAGGTCGGCGGAATACCAGAAGTCTGGTTGCACGCCCTCCTTGGGAAACTCGACGTGCATGTAGCGGAGCAATTTTCCGTCGGCCTCGATGGAAAGCTTTTCGAGACCGGGCTTCCGTCCGTCCTCGCGATGAACCAGCGGGAGCTGGAGAAAATCGCCGTCGAGCTTCAGGCGGCGCGTGCGTTCGGCGGCGGGCGGCAAGGGCAGCGCCGCCAGCGCGACCGCCCCGCGCACATCGGTCTGCACGATCTGATCCACATTGATGTGACCCCAGCCGCCCGCGCGCGCGTCCACGATCACGAGGGTCGCCTCGCGGCCCGCGAACTCCGTCACGTCCCACGCGGCGGGCGCGAGCGTTTCCGCGCCGCCGGAATTCAAGTTCGGCCCGGCGGCGGTGCGGACGGTTTTTCCTGCGACCACAAGATTCATGCACGTCTCGTCGGCAAACCCGCCGCCGCCGATCAGGAACGTGATGAACTTCCGCTCGATCTTGAACACCGGCGACGTGAGGCGACCCTTCGCGCCGTCACCGCCTTGGAAAGAATTCACCAACCCCTGGCCGAGATAGCCGGAAACATTCATCTGCCCCGGCAGCGGGCCGCGCGCGGGCGCGGTGCCGAAAGCGTCGCCGGTGGTTTTCCACGCGCCGTAGTCGGAGCCTTCAAAATCGGCGAGCACGATGGGTTCCGCCGCACGCGCGAGGCCGGTGGCCAGCGCCACGATGAAGATGAGGCAATTTTTCATAGTGATGATTTGGACGGAGGATGGGTCACGCTTGGTCAGGGGCGAATGCAAATTTTGCGCGGTCGGATGCGGCGCGGCAACCCGGCCTCCCTCTCCCCGTTGAAGAGGAGAGGGAGAAGAACCTCAGCGGCTCACTCGTATTCGGACTTCGCGGGCTTGGCCATCTTCTCCCACTTCTCCCAGCCGGGCAGCGGGTGTTCCTTCATGATGTCCTCGACCATGTAGAAGTCCGCGCGATCTTTTGTGGCGGCGCGAGTCTTCGCGACTTGCGCGGCGGTCACGAGCGGCAAGTCGTTGCCGAAGGACTGGCGCACGTAGTTGATCGTGCCGGCCACTTCTTCGTCGCTCAGGAAACCGCCGAAGCCGGGCATGGGCGGCACGCCTTTGCTCGGATCAAATTTCTGTCCGCCAATTTCCATCGGACCCCACAGACCCTTGAGCACAATCTTGATCAGGCGCTCGTCGCTGTTCAGCCATTCGCTCTTCGCGAGCGTGGGATACATGGCGGGCATCCCCTGCCCGTTCGGCTGATGGCAGGTGCCGCAGTGCGCGTCGCGCAGGTAAATGGAGCGACCAAGCTGATACGATTTCAAATCGTCGCCGGTGAGTGCGCGCGTAGGGCCAAAGGTTTTTTCTTCCTCCGTCTTGGGCGCGGCGGCGAATTTGAATTTGCCGTCGAGCCAGGCCTGCGCGTTCGGATTCCCGGCCAGCGTGAAGCCGGAAGTTTTTTGCAGCGCGGCCACGTCGTCCTTCAACGTGTTTTCCAGAATCTGTTTCGTCACCGGCCCCATCCATTTGTCGAAGGGCATCTTCATCGCTTCGAGCACGATGCGGGCACCGTCGGTGTTGTCCAACCACGAGGCGGCGACGATGGCTTCGAGACGCACGCGGCCGTGTCCGTCGCGCGCGGCTTGGAGGAACAGGTCGGTCGAGTTGGGAATCTGATGCGCGGAGAAACGCAGCACATGCACGGCGGCGGCGCGGGCCTGCGGCGCGCTGGCCTGGAGGCAGCGCTTGAGCAATCCGGCGTCCGGCTTGTTCTGCGCCCACGTCGCCCAGAGCGCTTCGCAGAGATGGTGCTCGTACTTCGGATCAGTTTTGTCGAGCTTCGCGGCCCACGCCTTCACGGCGGGAATCACTTCGCTGGCCGGATGCGAGCGCAGTTCACGGCGCGTGCGGTAGCGCGTGCGGTATTCGGGCAGTTTCAAATTCTCCAACAGTTCCGCGACGCTCGCGCCATCCACCTTCGCCGGCTTCACCAGCGGACGGCCCGGATAGGTGATGCGATAGATGCGGCCGTGATCGTGGTCGCGGTTCGGGTCGCGCGCGTTGTGCTGCATGTGGCCGATGAGCGCGTTGTGCCAGTCCACGAGGTAGAGCGAGCCGTCCGGCGCGAAC
>JANNGC010000926.1:0-6984 GCA_031380445.1 Pedosphaera sp. | reverse complement strand
GCGAAGTGCGTGGTGTGCCCGTCGAACGCCATCGAGCCGATCAAGGATCTGGTGCGAAAGGTCGGCGGGTTCATCAGCCATCAGCCGTGCGGTCACGGCGTGGCGCGAGGGCTGGAGCACTACTTGAGTCTGGCGGGCGGGAAGTGAACTTCTGCCGGAGCGAGGTTCAATCCTCGTCGAACTTCCGCTTCATCAGCGCCTCGATCTCCTGCACGGCTCGCGTCGCGTCGGCTCCATCGGCGTGGATGCGGATTTTGCAGCCGGGGCCGGCGGCCAGCATCATCAGGCCCATGATGCTTTTGCCGTTCACGGTTTCGCCGTCTTTTTCGACGAAGACTTCGCAGTCAAACTGGTTGGCGGTTTTGACAAACATGGCGGCGGGCCGGGCGTGAATGCCCAGCTTGTTGGTCACGACCAGTTCCTTCTTCATCCTGGTGGCCGTATTCCCGGTTTGTTTTCCCGCGCTCATTTATTTTGACGAGGCTAACCGGCCCTCGCGCTGCAAATCCAATTTTTTTTCAGGGCTTCTGCTGCGCGGAGTTGCCACCCGGAAAACGGACACCGAATTCAGACCCGTTCAGTACACCTTCCGCAAGTTCGATGGGAGGATGCCGAGTTCCATGCGGTACTTGGCCACGGTGCGGCGGGCGATCTGGATGCCTTTGGCCTGGAGCATCTTCACTACTTCCTGATCGGAGAGCGGCTTGGTGGTGTTCTCGGCCTTGAAGATTTCGTCAATCATCCCCTTCACGCTCGTGTTCGACATGGCCTCGCCGTCGTTGGTCTGGAGGCCGGAGGTGAAGAAGTATTTCATCTCGAACATGCCGTGCGGGGTCTGCATGTACTTGCCGGAGACGGCGCGGCTCACCGTCGTCTCGTGGACGCCCACGACCTCGGCGACCATCGCCATCGTGAGCGGCTTGAGGTGGGCCGGCCCCTTGGTCATGAACTCGCGCTGCCGTTTCACGATTTCTTTCCCGATGTTCAGGATGGTGGACTGGCGCTGGTGCAGGCTCTTGATGAGAAATTTCCCGGCACGAATTTTTTCGCGGATGTACTCGCGGACCTCGGCGGAGGAACTGGCCTGGGCCATGAGGTCTTTGTAGTGGTTGCTGATGCGAAGCTGCGGGAGATGGTCGTTGTTCGTGGTGACGATGAATTCGCCGTCGTCGCCCTTCACGACGAAGACTTCGGGCATCACATACACGTCGTTGTCCGGGAGGAACTGGCGGCCGGGCCGCGGCTCGAGATTCGCGATGCGCGCGAGGGATTCCTGGATGTCGTCGAGGTCGCGGCCGAGCACGCGGGCGATCTCGGGGATGCGACGCTTGCTCAGGGCATCGAAACATTCACTGACGATTTTGTATTCGATGGTGTGCTTGAGCTTCTTGCGTTCGAGCTGGAGCAGCAGGCATTCGCGCAAGTCGCGGCAACCCACACCGGGCGGGTGGAAGGACTGGATGACTTTCAGCACGTCCTCGATGCGGTTCGTCTCGACGCTGGTGGTGGCGGAGAGTTCCTCGACGGAGGACTTGAGGTAGCCGTAGTCGTCAATGTTCCCGATGATCATTTCGGCGATGGAGATCGCGCCGTTGTTCAATTCGGAAAGGCGGACCTGCTCAATTAAATTTTCCTGGAGCGACGTGGCCTGCGTCAGCGAGTTGAACATGAACTCGCGCTTCTCCTCGTCCTCGGGCGTGCTGCGCTGGCCGACGTTCGCGGCGGAGAAATGGTCGCGCCAGTCCTGGTCCATCTGCGTGAGCTGCTCGAACTGGGCTTGGAAATCATCCACCGGTTCTTTGCTGTCCTTCTCGGTGGCGGGGTCGAACTTGACGTCGTCCGGCGGCTCGGCGGGATCGGCGGCGATGACCGACTCGGACTGCGCGCCGCCTTCGGAATCAGCCTTCTCCTGCTGGAGTTCGCTGGAGGTGGCTTCTTCGAGGAGCGGGTTTTGCTCCATCTCCTGCTGGACCAGGGCTTGCAGTTCCAGCGTCGGCGCCTGGAGCAACGCCAGCGATTGCTGGAGCTGCGGGGCCAGCACCTGGGACAGCGCCATCCTCTGCGATAAAAACAAGCCTTGTGCCATTTCGGTTTCGGATTCTACGACGGTTTCTAAATTGCTCAAGAACCCATTCGGCATGGACGTTGCTAGACTGAAGAAATCCCGTGAAATAATTCAGGAGAAATGTCTTGGCATGTGGATGGCTTGAAGCAGTGCCTCGCTGCAAAGACCGCGAAGAGCGCAAAGGGAAAAGCATTCGCTCGCGCGAACAAATCGTTCTCCATCCTCTGTCTTCTTTGCGTCCTTCGCGGACTTTGCGTGAGGCATTCCACCGCCTGGCTTCAACGAACAGCATCTCCGGGAAAATAATTGGTTTGGTGCCGAAGAAAATTTCCCTACCGTCCTCGGCGTGTCCGTGCAGTTCACCATTCTTGGCAGCGGTTCCAGCGGCAATTGCGCCTACCTCGAAACTCCCGAGGCGCGGCTGCTCATTGACGCCGGTCTGAGCGGGCGGCAGATCCGCCAGCGCCTGCTCTCCATCGCGCGCACACCGGAGAACCTCACCGGCATCCTCATCACGCACGAGCATCACGACCACATCCAAGGACTCGCCGTGCTGGCGGCGAAGTTGAACGTCCCGATCTATTGCAACCGGCTGACCAAGGAAGCCATCGAACTCTTCGTCGGCGCTCCCGTGCGCTGCAACCTGTTCACCACCGGCGGCAGCTTCGACGTGAACGATGTGCGCGTGGACACCTTCAGCGTGCCGCACGACGCCTACGATCCCGTGGGCTTCATGCTCCACACCAGCGCGGGGCGCATCGGCTTCCTCACCGACCTCGGCCACGCGACCAAGCTGGTGATCGAACGGGTGAAATCCGCCAACGCGCTGGTGCTCGAAGCGAACCACGACATGAAGCTGTTGCAGGAAGACACGCGCCGCCCGTGGAGCATCAAGCAGCGCATCCTCAGCCGCCACGGTCATCTCTCGAACGCCGCCGCCGCCGACGCTGCCGAGCAAATTGTCTCCGCCGACCTGCGCCAGCTTTACCTCGGCCACCTCAGCGGCGACTGCAACAGCCCGGAACTCGCGCACCGCACCGTGAGCGAGCGGCTCACGCGCATCGGTGCCGCGCACGTCCACGTCACCACCGCCAGCCAGGAAACGCCCTGCGCGACGCTGACGCTGTGATGGAACGCGGGCGTGAAGGAAATTGGTGAAAATCCAAACCGAGACGCACGGCCTTTCACACCTCTGAAATCAAAGGTGTCCACCGCGCGAGCTTCTGTACCTGGAGTCCCGTGCTTGCGTCAGGGCCGCACGGCCAGGCCGGTGCGCGCCTTGCCGGTGGAGGCGATGAGGTCGCGGAGGATGCGGCGCGTCTCGTCGAGCGTGGGGTCCACAGCTGGCACGGGCGCTTCATCCTCGGATTTGGCGTTGGTGAGTGAGTTCGTGCCCTTCGTGGTCGTGCCGTTCGTCACCACCAGCTTGGTGATCGGATTCGTGATCACTTCGGACCAAGTCGCAATGAATTCACCAGGTTTCAGATCACTGACTGTTTTCTTCATCACGACTGCATTCGTCATCGCCTCCGGCAGTCCCGGCAAATCAGAATTCTTCAACGTCAGTTCGTAGGTCTTGTAGTTCGGCTGCGGGCGCGCGCGGAGTTCCGCCTTGCGGGCTTTGTCGCGCTCCTCGACTTCTTTCTTTTCTTTCCAGCGCGCCGCCTCGTTCATGGAGACGCTCTTCTCGTCCTTCAACTTTTTGTAGCGCTCGATCTCCTGACGGATGAAGGCGAAATCCTCGTCCTTGGCCGTGCGCGCCTCGGAACGCTGGCGCAGTCCGGTCAGTGCGGGCGGAATGATGTTCACCGGCTCATACTTCGCGCTCGGAATGGTGTCCCACGGCAGCGCGTTTGGCATCGAGTCTTCACCCACTTCCATCAGGTTGTTCACGGACGGCAGGACGATGTCCGGGATCACGCCCTTGCGTTGGGTGGAAGAACCGCTGGCGCGATAAAATTTGCGAATCGTGATCTTCAGCGAACCAAGCTCCTCCTTCGTGCGGAGCAACGGGCCGACATCCAGCAGCGTCTGCACCGTGCCTTTGCCGTGCGTCGAGGAATCGCCGACGAGCAGCGCGCGTCCGTAATCTTGCAGCGCACCCGCCACGATCTCGGAAGCCGAGGCGCTGAAGCGGCTGGTCATCACCACCAGCGGGCCGTCGTAGAGCACGTCCGGGTCGGTGTCCTTGTCCACGGTGATGTGGCCGTCGGAATCTTTCACCTGCACGACCGGGCCTTCCTTGATGAACAGCCCGGTGAGATTGATGGCTTCTTCGAGCGAGCCGCCGCCGTTGTAACGCAGGTCGAGAATCACGCCGGAAACTTTTTCCTCCTTCAACTTCTTCAACAGCTTCGCCACGTCCGTCGTGGTGCTCTTGCGGTTTGGGCCGCGGTTCTTCAAGTCGGCGTAGAACGAGGGCAGCGAAATCACGCCGAGCCGCGTCGCGGGCTGGCCGTTCTCCGCCGGCAGATCGAGCAGGCGGGCCTTGGCTTCCTGATCCTCCAGTTTGATTTCATCGCGGATGATCGAGACGACTTTGCGGACGGAATTATCCGGCGCGTCCACGGGAATCACGGTCAGGCGCACTTCCGTGCCTTTGTCGCCGCGAATGAGTTCCACGACCTTGTTCAGCTTCCAGTCCACGACATCCACGGGCGCATTCGTGCCTTGCGCCACGGCGATGATTTTGTCGTTCGGCTTGAGCTGGCCGCTCTTCTTCGCGGGGCCGTCCTTGAGTTCCTCGATCTTGCAGTAGCCGTCCTCGGAACGCAGCAGCGCGCCGATGCCGAAGAGCGAGAGCCTCATGCCGATGTTGAAATTATCCGACGCGGGCTTGCCCATGTAATCCGAGTGCGGGTCGTAGGCGTGCGCGAGGGCGTCGAGATAAATTTGCAGCACGTCGTCGCTGTCCCAGCGTTCCAGCATGTCGAACTGGCGGTTGTAGCGCTTGAGCAAATCTTCTTTGATCTTCGCGGGCTTCTCCTTGTTCAGCAGTTCGTTCAGCCACTCGTAACGCACGCGTTCGCGCCACAGGGTGCGCGCTTCGGCGAGGTCTTTCGGACGCGGCAGTTCGCGGCGGTTCGGCGTGTAACGCTCTTCGGTGGTGAACTCGAATTTCTCCGTGGCGATGGCGTTGGTCACGAACTTCACCTGCTCGCGCAAGCGCTGCATGAAGCGGTTGTAGATGATCGTGGCCGGCGCGGTCTCGCCGGTCTTGAGCGCCATTTCGCCGAGCGTCAGTTTCCATTTGTCGAACTCGGCGATGTCCGATTGCAGGAACATGATGTGCATCGGGTCGAGCGAATCGAGGTAGCGCGTGTAGAAGTTCGACGAGATGGTCGCGTCAATCGGCTGCTGCAAATAATGCCCGCGCTCCAGGAACGCGGCGGTCACGCGCGCGATGCGGCTGTCGTCCTTGCCGGGGACGAGCGGCATCCATTTGAAGGCGTTGGTGTGCTGGACGCTGATGAGCGTCTGGTTCTGGTTCAGAGGTTCCTGACCAACGGCGGCGGCGCAGAGATTCCACGCGGTGAGGCCGAGGGCGATGATGCAAGCTGCTGTTCTCATGGCTTAAATTTGTGCGCGCACGATACCACGCAACAGAGGGGCGGCAAACTTTTCGTCCGGCGGAAGCGGTGGCGCAACTGCGTAGCGGCCCGGGGCGGCTTCAGGGCCAAGGTGCGGCGTCATGCTGGCCATACGATCACGCCGTTCGGAATGGAGGAGCGGGGCGCGGCGTTCACGCCGCTTCACCGTCCGCAGGGTCACAGGTCAATCGAACACGCCCGGACGCTTGGACGCTGAAGCGGCCTGAAGGCCGCGCCCCACCAACGGTGTCCGGATGCGCCTGTTTCTCGGCTAGCTCCTCTCCCTAGCCCTCTCCTCACTCATTCTTCGCGAGGAGAGGGGATTCGCACTGGGCGGGCGAGGATCGTCGCGAAATCAAGCCTTCGGGACTTGGAGGGTGGCGGGGACGTCGGCGTAGAGTTCGAGGTAGCCGCAGGCGGTGCAGACCCACGCGGAGACTTTGGACTCCTGCTGGCCTTTGAAGAGCAGCGCGTCGGGCTTCGCGAAAGTGGCAATGGACATTTCCTGCTGGGCGGGAGCCGGGCCCCGGTCAATGACCTTGGCGTCCGCGACGACTTCGGTGCTGCCGCACTTGGGGCATTGGGAGGATTTTTTCATGAGGGGCAATGGTCAAGAAACGGACGGGAAGACAGGCTTATTTGAGTTGAAAGGTCATTTTGTTTCTCCTTGCCGAATCTGCCATTCCAATTTGGCTTCCATAAGCGGATTTACGACGAGGCTATCCAGTAAGCGGGTATCATCTCTGTATTGTCTTCTTCCAATCCACATCAGCTGACTGCATGTGCTCATCTGCCCCAGCAACGCGGTGGCTCTGAGAAACTTTACGTCGGCAATCGCCCCACACGTGTAGGGTTTTGAATCTCGATGACCGGAGGACACCATGCCGACGACACGACGGAGATTTTGCCCGGTAATGGTAATGCTGACGGGCGGCTCGCCAATCATCGTGACAACAGCATGATCGGCATCAGCAATCTGGCGGGCGAAAATTGCCAACGGGGAGAACCATACGTAACTAGCCGAAGCAAGTGCCGCGATGATCGCCAAGCCTAGGATGATTTTTGTTCTTTGACGCATGGCGTTTGAAGCAGCCTGTTCGCAACATCAATTCAAGCCGGCACCGCCGTCTTCTTCACCACTTCCTCCACCACGCTGCGGGCGGTCACGCCGGAGAAGCGGGCCTGCGGCTCCATCACGAGGCGGTGGGCGATGACGGGGGCGGCGAGTTCCTGGATTTGCTCGGGGGTCACGAAGTCGTGGCCGTCCATGAGCGCGAGGGCCTGGGACATTTTCATGAGCGCGAGCGAGGCGCGCGGGCTGGCGCCGAG
>JANNGC010000904.1:0-4501 GCA_031380445.1 Pedosphaera sp. | reverse complement strand
GGGGCAGGGACCCGGTCAGGCGTGACACTGGATGGTCGTTTGAGGCGGTAACCAATCCGACCCTCGTGCCTAGACTCAGACAGACGCCGCGTCGGACCATGACCTGTTGATAACTTCGAGGCCGCGCGAGCTGTCGCGAGTGGACTCACGCATCTCAGCATTGATAGCCGCAGGAACAAAGCGTGCCTGCCTCTGACTCAGAAAAGCCGCGGTGACGCGCCGCCGGAAGAAAAAAGAAAACTTTCCGGAGCGCAGGAGAACTGCTCGCTTGACAGGAATCAGCCATATCAACGACCCAAGCTCAGCGACCGCCGGAAACGCCCGGACGGCTGCAACAATCGCTGACAAATTACCCGGACCGTCCGACTGCCCAGCGGGGCGGCGGTTCGCTGCAGCCCTCCAGTTAGGCGACGTCTTCATTTGCTCACATCCGAAGTGGAAGACGATGTCCCCCCATCCGTGCCTCCGCAATAAAACGGCTGCGGTCGAACCCACCAATCATAATAACGACTCGCGCCGCAAATATCCTCAATGATCATCTCTTGGTAAAAGGACTGGAACGGCTCGTTGGGAAGCACACCGTGCGCACACAGCCAACCAACCGGACCAACGCTCAAGTAGTAGAGCACTGGCAAAGCGCAAATCGTAGCGAACACCCATCCGCCAAACTTGAACGCTCGTCTATTCATGAGGTGTGCGGACTCGCCTAACAGTTTGCTTACCAGCGCACCCTCACTCCAGCCCCAAAATCCTCCGCCCCTGTTCCGAGATCATGGACTGGTGCCACGGCGGATCCCAGACCACGGACACGTCCGCCTCTTCCACGCCGTCGAGGGTCAGGATTTTTTGCTGCGCGTCGCCGGCGATGACGCCGCCCATGCCGCAGCCGGGCGCGGTCAGCGTCATCTTCACGCTCACCTTGTTCGTGCCGGAAGGAAGTTTCTCCACCACGAGGTCATACACGAGGCCGAGGTCCACGATGTTCACGGGGATTTCCGGGTCGTAGCAGGAGCGGAGCATTTCCCAGATTTGCTTTTCATCCACGTCGGCGGCGATGACGGCCTTCTTTTCCTCGACGGGAATTTCCAGGCCGAGCGCGTCCGCGTCCTTGCCCGCGATGCGGTAAAGCCCGCCGTGCGCGTGGACGGTGAAGGTGCCGCCAAGCGTCTGCGTGATGTCCACGGGCGTGCCCTTGGGCAGCGAAATGGGCGAGCCGTGGGGAATCTGCACCGCGTCGCAATCGCGGCTGAGTTCGAGAGAAGTCACATTCGTCATGGCAGAAATCTCCGCGCTCGCGGGGCGGTTGTAAATGTTGGAGTGCGGGGCGGAGGGAGCGCGGACCGCTGAGTCCGCGTGTTCATAATTATTAACCACGGAAGACACGGAAGCCGAACCAACCTGCGATGGTAGGGCGTGGTGTCCTCACCGCGCCGCGCTGGAATCGGAGAAGCGCCCTCGAACTTACCCACGCCTCACTTCGGCGCGCTGAGGACAGCGACACCCTACCGATCCTCGGGCCAATTTCCCTTCCGTGTCTTCCGTGTCTTCCGGGGTAAATCAACACGCGGACACGGCGATCCGCGCTCCTACGCCTCCGCCAATCCATCCAGCGCCGCCTTCACCTGCGCGGCCTTGGCCTGCCAGTCCACGAGACGCTGCTGGTGGTCCGCGAGCACCTTCGGCGGAACTTTCTGCGCGAAGCTTGGGTTGGAGAGCTTCTGTGTCACCGTTTCGATCTCGGCGGTGATCTTCGCCAGTTCCTTCTCCAAGCGCGTGCGCTCGGCAGCGAAATCAATCAGGCCTTCGAGCGGGAGGAACAGTTCGCCCAGCGCGGTCGCGGCGCGCAGTGCGCCCTTCGGCGGCGTGAAGTCGGCGTTCACCTCGAACTGTTCCGCGTTGAGCAGAATTTTGATTACCGCGAGATCGTGCGGCGGCAGATCGTTCACCGGCTTGAGCACGAAGCGCAGTTTGATGTTCGGAGCGATGCGTCCTTCGGCGCGCAGGTTGCGGCCCTGGCGCACCAGTTCGTATTTGTTGTCCACGCGTTCGAGGTAGCAGTCGTCGAGCGCGTAGAAGTCGCGGAAGTCGGAATCAAACGGCTTCGGCCAGTGCGCGAACATGATGGTGTCGCCGCCCTGGTCTTTGGGCAAATCGCCGTTGAAGCCCATGCCCTGCCACAACTCCTCGGTGATGAACGGCAGGAACGGATGGAACAGCCGCAGCGTGTGCGAGAGCACGAAGTCCATGACCGCCAGCGTGTTTTGCTTGCGCGCGGCGATGCGTGGATTGGCCGGATCATCCGGCACTTGCAGCACGGCCTTCGTCGCCTCGACATACCAGTCACAATACTCGCTCCAGAAGAAGCGGTAGAGCGCGTTGGCGGCTTCGTTGAACTTGTAGCCGTTCAACGCGTCGGTCACTTCGCGAATCGCGGCGTTCAGCTTGAGCAGAATCCACTTGTCGTCGCTCGTGAGCAGCGAGGTCTGGATTTCCCCCTCGAATTCGGAGTGCGGAGTGCGGAGTGCGGAATGGTCCGCCGTTTCCGCCTCTCCTGATTCCGCATTCCGCACTCCGCATTCCGCATTCGCCTGCATCTGCCGGAAGCGGCAGGCATTCCAGAGCTTGTTGCAGAAGTTGCGGCCGAGTTCCACGGACTGCTCGTCGAAGAGCAAGTCCTGGCCCTGCGGCGCGCTGCGCATGATGCCGAAGCGGAGCGCGTCAGCGCCGTAGGTGTTGATGAGGTCGAGCGGGTCGGGCGAATTGCCGAGCGACTTCGACATCTTGCGCCCCTGCTTGTCGCGAATGATGCCGGTGAAATAGACGTTGCGGAACGGCATCTCGCCCATCCACTCGTAGCCCGCCATGATCATGCGCGCGACCCAGAAGAAAATGATGTCCGGTCCCGTGACGAGGTCGGTGGTGGGGTAAAACTTCTTCAAGGTCTCCGTGTTCTCCGGCCAGCCCATCGTGGCGAACGGCCAGAGCCACGAGCTGAACCAAGTGTCGAGCACGTCGGGGTCTTGGGTGAAGCCAAGAGCCTCGATCTGTTTGATGTAGTTCGCCTGATCTGAGTCGCGGGACGCATCCGGTGCAATGGCAACGTAAATGGAGACTGGATTGTCTGTGTTGTCCGGCGAGATCAGTTCTGGATCGACGTAAACAACGAAGTCCTTACGGAAGGACGCAATGGCACAGGTTTTTGCGTGGTCGCTGTTGCACTGAGATGTCCATCCAACGTGTTGTTTACTCCAAACCGGAATCCGGTGCCCCCACCAAAGCTGGCGGCTGATGCACCAGTCCTGAATGCCGGTCATCCAGTGGTCGTACACCTTCGCCCAGCGCTCGGGATAAAACTGCATCGCCTCGGAGCGCGGAGCTCCAGCTCCGCGTGTTCCTTCTTCTCGCAGAGCTGGAGCTCTGCGCTCCTCCTGCGCCACGCACGCCTGCGACTTCTCCACACTCGGATACTTCAGGAACCATTGCTCACTCAGGCGCGGCTCGATGGGCACATCCGCGCGCTCGCTGTAGCCGACATTGTTCGTGTACGGCTCTTCCTTCTCCAGTGAGCCGAGTTCCTTGAGCTTTTCCACCGCGATCTTGCGCGCGGCAAAGCGATCCAGACCGTTCAAGTCCTGACCGGCGAGCGCGTTCATCTTGCCGTCAGCTTCAATCACTTCCACCACGGGCAACTTGTGGCGCTGGCCGATTTCAAAGTCCGCCTTGTCGTGCGCGGGCGTCACCTTCAGCACGCCGGTGCCGAACTCGAAGTCCACATGCTCGTCGCCCACGATGGGAATGAGCTTCTGCTCCCGCGGCAATTCCGCCGGCAGCGGCGGCACGATATGTTTGCCAATGAGATGGGCGTAGCGAGGGTCTTTGGGATTCACCGCCACCGCCGTGTCGCCGGGGATCGTTTCCGGTCGCGTCGTGGCAATGGTCAGGAACGTGCCGGGCTGTTCCTCCACTTCCACCTTGAAGTGATACATGAAGCCCTTCTGCTCCTTCATGATCACTTCCTCGTCGGAAAGCGCGGTGAGCGAGGCCGGGCACCAGTTCACCATGCGCTTGCCGCGATAGATGTGGCCCTTCTTGTAGAGGTCCACGAAGACGCGCGACACGCAGCGCGAATACTCCGGGTCCATGGTGAAGCGCGTGCGCGTCCAGTCGCACGACGCGCCGAGCGCGCGGAGCTGCTGGAGGATGATGCCGCCGTATTTCTCCTTCCACTCCCAGATGCGCGCGACAAGCGCCTCGCGCCCGAGGTCGTTGCGATGCTTGATCTCGCCCGCCTTCTTCAACGTCTTCTCGACGACGTTCTGCGTGGCGATGCCCGCGTGGTCGGTGCCGGGCAGCCAGAGCACTTCCTTCCCATCCATGCGCGCCTTGCGGGCGAGGATGTCCTGGATGGTGTTGTTCAGCACATGCCCGAGCGTGAGCACGCCCGTGACGTTCGGCGGCGGAATGACGATGGAGTACGCCGGGCGCGTCTCGGAGACACGCG
>JANNGC010000897.1:0-2167 GCA_031380445.1 Pedosphaera sp. | reverse complement strand
GGCCGCGGTGCCACTTGCCCCACTTCGCCACGGGCATGAAGGAAGGCGGAGTCGGCTGGGCGTAGTGCGCGAGGTTGGTGGTGCCGATGAGCCGCGCACCCGCTTCGAGATGGAGCGTCACGCCGCTGCGCAAGTGAATCGTGCCGGACACATACCGGCCCGGCGGAAATACCACCGTGCCTCCGCCGCTGGCCGCGCAATCATCCAGCGCCTTCTGAATCGTCGCCGTGTCGAGTGATTGGCCGTCGCCCTTCGCGCCGCGCTCGCAAACGTCGAATCGACCAGCAGCCCGGGCGGGTTCGGCGAGGACCAGGACCATCCCGAGGAGCAGGAGGTGGAGTTTCATTTGCTGTCCTTTCTTAACGAGAGTGGCGCGACCGAGCGGACTTCGTAGTTGGTGTTGTTCGCCAGTTCGGCGCTGGCTTCGTCGATGAGCTTGCCTGGCTTCGCGCCGAGGTGACGGTTGTCCTTCACCACCACTTTCTCCGCCGGCCAGCCCTGCACGCGGATGCCGTTGGTGCGTGTGATGTTCTTCACCACGGTGACGCGCCTGATGGGGAAGTCGCCGGGCTGCTTGTGACGCGAGGCGGTGACGTAAATGTCGGAATCGCCCGCCTGCGTGGCGATGTCGTTGCCCTCGATGTGCAGGCCGTCGATGGCGCCGACGTGGAAGAGCGAGAGGTAGCTGTTGCCGCGATTGTTGACCAGGCGGCTGTCCACGATGGTCGAGTTGCAATGGTCCTCGTGCATGAGTCCCTCGCCGTCGTTGATGCGATATTTGCCGTCCGCGCAAAGATTGCTGTGCACCTCGTAGTCATTGTCCTCGACCACCCAACGCCAGCCGCGCATCTCCAGCGCGCGGTTGTCATTCGTGGACGAACCGTAGCTGCAATGCACGCCGGTGACCGTGGGCCGCACGAGTCCTTTCGGAAAGCGGATGACATTGCCCGAGCACACCACGCCCTCGCCGCTGAAGCCGATGGCGCAACGGCCGGTGTTGAAAACAAAGTTATCGCGGATGACCGTGCCGTTGCGGAAGCCCCACGGATGCGTCGCCGGCGTGCCATCATCGCCGCTGCCGCCCGCGCCACCGATGCAGTGATGGTTCACGTAGATGCCGGGGCGATTGTCGTAATCGAACTCGACGTCGAACGGCACGAGCTTCTTCTGCCGGTCGAGCAGCGGGTATTCCTTCATCGTGAAGTTGTCGTCGCCGCTTTTCGGAATCCGGTTGCTCGCCACGAGCGCGTTTTCGGAAGCGTGAACGCGAATGGCCGGGCGAAACTTGTGCGTGTAGCGAAGCCACGCCGGCTGGTTCTGTTGGGCGTTGGGAATCTCCGCCATCACGCCCGCCGCGTTGCGCAGCACGCAGCCGAACACCAATCGGTTCGCGCCGCAGCGATGTTCCTCCGCTTCAGCGAGAATGATGCAGCCGCGATTGATGCTGAGATGAACCACGCCGCAGTTCGCCGCCGTTGCCGGTTCGGCGAGCACGATGCCCTTGAACGCCGAATCCACCGGCGTGCCACTGCCAGTGAAGGTTGGGGGGTATTTGGGAAACTCCAGACGCGAGGGCGGCGCAAACCCTTCATCGCGCGCTGACATCCCCGCCGTCGGCTCTGCACCACGCAGGATGACGCCGCTCTGCAATTTGACGTCGTCGCGAAAGCGATACGTGCCCGCCGGAAAGAACACCACGCCGCCACCCTTCGCGACGACCGCTTGCTGCGCCTTCTCCAAGCGCTCGTCCCAAAACTCGCCGCCACCCGCGATGGTGGTGATGTCCACTACGAAGTCCCAGTGCAGCTTGTCCGTCCAACCAAGGCGCAGTGCGGCGGCAGGGTTCTTCGTCGGCGCAGCCGCCGCGCGCGCGACACCTGGCAGCCAAAGTCCCGCCGCGCCCAGCACGAAGGTGGACTTGATGAACTGCCGGCGCGCGAGCCGATGAGAGCGGGATGCAGTCATGTGCTCAGGGTAAAAAAGTCAGGCCGGCACAGGCGACGCCAAATCCTCCGGAAGCGGCAAATGCCCAGCCACGAGCCGGAGTATTTTAAGTCGGCTGCGTTGCTGGCACCCTTCGCGACGAGGCCCGCCACCAACTTGGCAGCGAATCGGAGTCCGAGAATTCTCATGGGCGAGTTCCGGGCGCGGGATAATTCTTCGCCGC
>JANNGC010000893.1:0-2924 GCA_031380445.1 Pedosphaera sp. | reverse complement strand
GCAGACCGCGCCGGGTTCGTGGACAAGTCCGGCAGCCTCGTGATCAATCCGCAGTTTGAGCGCGCGGGAAATTTCTCCGGCGGTCTCGCGGAATTTCGTTTAAGCAAGTGGGGCTACGTGGACACGGCGGGGAAAATCATCATCAACCCGCAGTTTGATCTGGCCGGGCCGTTCAGCGGCGGACTGGCGGCGGTGAAGGTCGGCGGGCGCTTCGGCTACGTGAATCCCGAGGGCAAATACGCCATCAATCCGCAGTTTGATGACGCCGGGCGTTTCTCCGAGGGGCGCGCGGCGATCAAACTCAGCCGGCTCCACGGCTTCATCGACAAGACGGGCAGCATCGTCATCAACCCGCAGTTCCAGAGCGCGGGAGAATTTTCCGAAGGGCTGGCGCTCATCGAACTCGGCGGACGTTTCGGCTACGTGGATGACGCAGGCAAGATCGTGATTAATCCGCAGTTCGACAAAGCGGGCGCGTTCTCGGACGGGCTCGCGAGCTTCAAGATGAACCGCCGCTGGGGCTTCATCGACAAGACCGGGAAGATTGTCATCAACCCGCAGTTCGATGAAGTGGGTTCGTTCGTCAAAGGTCTCGCGCCAGCCAAGGTCGGCAAGCTCTGGGGCTACATCGACCAGACGGGCAAGCTGGTGATCAATCCGCAGTTCGAGACCGCGGGAGATTTCTCCGAAGGGCTGGCGCGCTTTGAACTCGGTGACCGCTGGGGCTTCCTCGATCGCACCGGGAAGATTGTCATCAACCCGCAATTCGACGACGCGCTGTCCTTCACCAACGGACTTGCGCAGGTGAAGCTGGCCCGCAAATGGGGCTACGTGGACACGAACGGGAAGTACGTCTGGAACCCGTCGAACTGAACGTCGGGCGCACGTTAAGCACTCGCGCTGTGATTAACACTTCTTCAACTCTGTCTGAGCAAACTCACCACACTGTTGAGCATATCTTTGGTGTCTTGTTGCCAGAGGTTCGCAAGGAAAGAGCTGCACGCGAATTGCCAAGCGAGTTTGACTTTGTGCTGCTCGTCCACAGTCATTCAGTTTCATTTGAACATGGGACAAGGTTCATTGATGAGTTCAGTGCTGGCCTGCCAGTCGCTTTGCCGCCTGATTCGGGGTTGGCTTTGGTTCACAACCGTGAGGCACTTTTCAATGCGCTTCTTCCACTCATTGAAAAAGGAGAGCACGATGCAAGTTTCACCGACTACTCGCGCTCCGACACAACGCTTGTTCATATCCACTTTGTCCGCTGAAGACTGGCATGGATAAACGCATCGCATTGGTCACCGGCGCGAGCCGTGGCATCGGACGTGCCGTGGCGGTGGCCCTCGCGGCGCAGGGCTGTCACATCCTGATTCATTTCCGCTCGCGCCAGACGGACGCGGAGCAAACGCTGGCGGTGATCCAAAACCAAGGTGGCACTGGCACGCTCTGCTCCTTCGATGTCGCGAACGCCGCCGACTGTTCGCGCGCGCTGACGGAACTTCTGCAAACCCACCAACACATTGACATCCTGATCAACAACGCCGGTCTGCGCCACGACGGCCTCATGGTCTTCATGAAGCCCGAGCAGTGGACGGAAGTCATCGCCACCGATCTCAACAGCTTCTTCCACGTCACGCAGCCCATCGTGAAACAGATGGCGATGCGCCGCTGGGGCCGCGTGGTGAGCATCGCTTCGACCGCCGGACAAACCGGTGTCGAGGGCCAGACGAATTATTCCGCCGCGAAAGCCGGACTGATCGGCGCGTCCAAATCGCTCGCGAAGGAAGTCGCCAAGCGCGGCGTGACGGTGAACGTCCTCGCGCCCGGCTTCATCGAAACGGACATGACCGCCGGACTGCCGCGTGAACAGTTGCTCGCGCAAATTCCCGCCGGACGTTTCGGGCGCGCGGAAGAAGTGGCGGCGGCGGCAGCGTTCCTGTGTTCCGACTCCGCGAGCTACATCACCGGCGCGGTGCTCAACATCAACGGCGGAGTCTTCACCTGATGGCCGCGCCCGAATCGCATTCCGGCCACTGGTCCGGCACCGGACAGATGCGCGGCGGACGCTGGGGCGTGTGGTTCTTCGTCACCGCGCTGCGCGTGCTCGGGCTGCGCCTGACCTACGCGCTGGCCGTGCCGCCGGCGATTTACTTTTCCTTCGCCTCGCCCGATGTCGCGGCCACCATGGATTTTCACCGGCGCATGTTCGGCCCGCAGCCGTGGTGGAAACGCCGCTGGCTGGTCTTCAAACACTTCTTCAGCTTTGGTCGCGCGCTGATTGATCGCAGTGCCATCACGGCGGGCGCGACGAAACATTTCTCCTTCACCTTCGATGGCGAGGAGCACGTGCGCTCGGCGTTGAAAGAAGGAAAAGGCGTGCTGCTGCTCGCCGCGCACCTGGGCAACTGGGAAGCCGCCGGCCAGATGATCGGACGCCTCGGCGTGCCGGTGAACATCACCGGCTTCGACAAGGAATCGCCCGCCGTCCGCGCGCTGCTGAATTCCTCACCCGAGCAAAAATTCAAACTCATCCCGCTGACCGGCCAGCCCACCGACGCCATCGAACTCGTCGCTGCGCTGCGTCGCGGAGAAATCCTGGCGATGCTCGGAGACCGGCTCTACGGCGGGCCGTCGGCGCGCGTGCCGTTCCTCGGCGGGCACGCGTCGTTTCCCGTCGGGCCGTATGTGATGGCCGCGAGCGCGGGCGCGCCGCTGGTGCAGGTCTTCAGCCTGCGCGAGCCGCGCGGGCATTATCATTTCTTTGGCTTCCCCGCGTTGCCGCCCGTGCGCCCGCCGCGCCACGAACGCGACGCGCACCTCCGCGAATGCGCCACGCAATTCGCCGACCGCCTGGCCCATCTCGTCCAGCGCGACCCGCTCCAGTGGTACAACTTTTTCCCGTTCTGGGATGAACCGGTGGCATCGAA
>JANNGC010000858.1:0-3730 GCA_031380445.1 Pedosphaera sp. | reverse complement strand
GGAAGTCCGTAGTGCGCTGCGAGTCTTTCATTCAGCATCGCGAAGTCGGAGGCGACGAGGTTGCGCGCGGGCAAATCTTCGCGCAGCAGTTCGGCGAAGAACCGCTGCGTCTCCTCCAGCGCGGACTCCACGATCAAATCATCCAGGTAATAGTCCGAATACAGTTCCGCGTCCGGCGACGTGGCGTTGATGCGGCGCAGGTCGAGCCAGTAATCGAGGAACGCATCAGTGAACTGGCGCGACTTCGGATTATTCAACAGCCGCTCGGTCTGCGCGCGCAGCACAGCGGGCTGGCGCAACTGGCCGCGCGCGGCGAGCGCGCGCAGTTCATCATCCGGCGCGGAGTTCCACAGGAAGAATGCGAGTCGCGACGCCAGCGCGTAATCGCTGAGCGGGCCGGGCTTCTCCTCCAGGCAGATAAATTCCGGCGAGCACAGCACCGCCGTGTAGCTGGCGATCATCGAGTCCGTGAAATTGTTCCCCTTCTTCAACGCGCTTTGCACGACGGGCAGGAAGCGCTTCACGTCCGCCTCGGTCGTGGGACGGCGATAGGCGTGGCGCAGGAACTCGCGCAGCAACGGCTCGGCGTCGCGCATCGGTTTCTTGGAAACAATTTCAACGCCGGTGGGCGGCACGAACTGGCGGTCGCCAAAACGATTGGTCTGGCCCGCGCGACGTTGTTCCACCGCCGCCTCTGTCTTCTTCGCGACCATCGGCAAATCGCCGAAGAGCAAGTTGTGTCCGGCCGTCGGCCACTGGTCGTAGAGCGGGCCTTCCACTTCCATCCAGCGGAAGACCACGCCGGGCTGGACATCCTTTTCCGCGAGCGGGTTTTGCCAGCGACCCGCGCCGGGACGGGAGCGGAACAAACGTCCCGCGTCGGGCCGGATCATTTCGCCGGCGAGCAAATACACGTCCAATTCATGCACGCTCGGATCGGGAGTGATGTCGAAATCGCCGAGGTGCCGCAGCAGGCGCGGCGGCGTTTCGGCCGTGATGGTGATCGGCTCGTCGCGACGTCCGCGCGAAACGTCGTCGAGATTCGGGATGAACCACTTGTTGCTCTGGCCCGGCCCAACCCAGACCGAGTAGGCGTGGAAGCGCAGCTTGTAACGGCCCGCGACCGGCGCTTTGAACTGGTTGAACTTTGGCTCAATCGGCTCGTAGGCACTGGCCACCACGCCCACGCCTTCCAGTTCGCGCAGTTCCTTTTTCGTCGCGCCGACAGTGATGGGCGCGTCGCCTCGGCGCACATCCGCCTGGGCTTTGAATCCAAGCACAGGAAACGTCGCGCGCTCCGGTGCCGTGTTGAACACGGAGAATTTCATCGGCCCCGTGTAGCTGCGCTGATCGCGGGCGTAGTAACGAACGGTCTTCGTCTCCGGGCGCGTGGCGTGCGTGGCCATCGCCTGTCGCAATGCGTAATCCGCCGCGCCGAGATAACGCGCCATCTGAACGTGCGACACGTCGAGGGCGTCACCGACTTTGTTGAAGCGGTACGCCTCGCCGTCCTCCGGCAAGGAGTCGCGGACTTGCAGCCACGGCGCGTGCAGGAGGTCGCGCAAGGCGTTCTCATACTCGTAGCGGTTCAGACGGCGCTGGGTGGCGCGGCCTTCCTTGGCGATGCGCGCTTGCTCGGAGGATGAGAGGGACGCGGCTAGGGATGGGAGAAAGGACGAAAGTTCCGCCGCTTCGGGACGCGCTTTTTTCTTCGGCGGCATCTCGCCGCTGCTCACGCGGTCATGTATGGTGATCCATTTCGAGAAGTTGGTGGGATTCGTGAGATCGAATTTGAGCGCCGTCAGATCAAGTCCGCCCTTCTGCGTGTCGGCGTCATGGCATTCGACGCAGTGGTTTTGCAGGAACGGCTTGGCATCGAACGCCGCCGCGCGCGCCTCTCCGCTGAACGCGAAGGCCGCAGCTCCCACAGCCATCCACGCGAGAAATTTAAGGCTCATCTGGTGAACATTCTGGACGCCGCGCACGGTGGGAGACTTCATGGGAATTAACGTGCCCCCGGCGTCCCGCCGGGTCAGCGCGCGCGAAAATCGAGGCGCGCTCGTCGTCATCACGGTTCTGCCCGGCGGGACGCCGGGGGCACGCTTCGGTTGACGGCCTCGTACATGGCCGATAGTTTGCGCGCACGATGATTTCTGCGTCTGCCACCAACAAAACCGCGAGTGCGCCCAGCTTCCGCGTCGGCGACGAACGCCTGATCAAGGTCTCGCCGAGCGCGGCGCAGAAAGTCAGTTCGCTCCTGACCCGCCAGAACCGTCCGCAAGGCGTGCTGCGCGTGGCCGTGGTCGGCGGCGGCTGCTCCGGGCTGCAATACAAGATGGATTTGCAGGACGCACCCGCCGCCCGCGACATCCTCGTGGAAAGCAGCGGCATCAAAGTCGTGGTCGATCCCAAGAGCGCGCTCTACGTCACCGGCAGCGAACTGGACTACGTGGACGCCCTGACCGACGGCGGCTTCAAGGTGAAGAATCCCAACGCGGCGACGAGCTGCTCGTGCGGGGAGAGTTTCAGCGCCTAACCACGAGGGCGTTGGTCACTTCAAATGTCCGACTCCTTTGCCTTGCTCAATGAACCGCGCCGCCCGTGGCTGGACGCGGAGGCGTTGAAGCAGAAGTTCCTCCCGCTCTCCAGTGCCGTGCATCCAGACCGCACTCACAACGCGCCGGACGCCGAGAAACAGGCCAGCACCGCGCGCTACGCTGAGTTGAACGCCGCCTACAATACCCTGCGCGAACCACGCGACCGGCTGTTACATCTTCTGGAACTGGAGTTAGGCGCAAAACCCAAGGACGTGCAGCGCATTCCGCCGGGCACCATGGATTTGTTCGTGGAGGTCGGCCAGATTTGCCGCGACGTGGACGCCTTCCTCGCCCAGCGCGGCAACGTCACTTCGCCACTCCTGAAAGTGCAGATGTTCGAGCGCGGGATGGAATGGACGGACAAACTTCAGGCCTTGCAGCAGCGCATCAACGCCAAACGCGACGAACTCACCGGCGAACTTCAGCAGATGAACGCGGTGTGGGAATCCGCGCCCGCGATTGGTTCGCCGGAGCGCATCGCCGCACTGCCAATGGAACGCTTGGAACAGATTTATCGCGTGTTCAGTTACATCGCGCGCTGGTCCGAACAGATTCAGGAACGCAATGTGCAACTCGCCGCTGGAGCGTTTTAGTCACGCAAAGCTGGTCAAATTCACGCAGCTTGTCGGGCCGTTGACTGTGCTTCCGGTGACGGTTTGGAAAATTGCTCAGGAAAATCGCGTTGGCAAAGGCGCTGCTATCTTCACCACTTGATGAACAACACACATCGACTCCACGACTGTGTGACCTGCCGCCGGGGCTATCAACGCCCCGGCAGGAATCCATCAGACCCAGACCCGAAAGCGCGCCGGGCAAACGCCCGGTGTTCACGCAAGTAGAAAACTGAACTGGCGGTCCCGCGCGAGCGGGACCGCCAGCCTGTTCTCCACCCGGCCAAATTATTCGGACGAAGTCGTCGCCTGATGGTCGCAGGAATATACCCGTTGGTTTTTCGGAAGTCCGCCCTCACCCCGGCCCTCTCCCCCGAGGAGTGTAAAGACCGGAGACATAGTGGACGGGTGTGCGGGGACATGGTGGACAGGTGCCGCCGGATGGCGGCAGCGTGGTTCGCTATGCCTTGGCTTGTGAATGATCTGATTTCTGTGCGCCTGGAGTTTGTCCATCTGGCCCGT
>JANNGC010000686.1:0-1715 GCA_031380445.1 Pedosphaera sp. | reverse complement strand
AACCCAAACGCCCGACCAAATCAAAAACCCTCCAGCACGCGAAGCCCGGTTTCGACGGGTTGCTGCGCGAACTGCGCGAGTTCATCACGGAGAGTCGGCGGCAGGTCTTGCGGGCGGTGGATGTGGTGCAGGTGCGGACTTGCTGGGGCGTGGGGCGGCACATCGTCGAGTTCGAGCAGGGCGGCGCGGCGCGGGCGGAGTATGGGGCGAAGTTGCTGCCGAGGCTGGCGGTAAAGTTGACGGAAGAATTCGGGCGCGGGTTTGATGCGTCGAATCTGCACAAGATGAAGCAGTTTTACCTCACGTTCCCAATTTTAGACGCACTGCGTCTAAAATTGAGTTGGTCACACTACCGGGCGCTGTTGCGGGTGGAAGATGAGGACGCGCGGGAGTGGTATGCGAAGGAGGCGGAAACTGAAAACTGGAGTTCGCGGGCGTTGGAGCGGCAGGTGGGGCGGCTTTACTATGAGCGACTGCTTTCCAGCAAGGACCGCAAGGCGGTGCGGGCGGAGGCGGAGGAGAAAATCGAGGAGTTGCCGCCGTCGCCGCGCGATTTTGTGCGCGACCCGGTGCTGCTGGAATTTCTTGGCCTGCCGGAGACGGGGCGGCTGCTGGAATCGAACATGGAGCAGCGGCTCATTGACCATTTGCAATCGTTCCTGCTGGAGCTGGGCAAGGGCTTCGCCTTCGTCGCTCGGCAGATGCGGATGAGCACGGAGACGAAGGATTTTTACCTCGACCTCGTCTTCTACAATTACGTGCTGAAGTGCTTCGTCATCTTCGACCTCAAGCCGCGCGAACTCACGCACGGCGACATCGGGCAGATGGATATGTATGTGCGGATGTTTGACGAGCAGCAGCGCGGCGCGGGCGATGGGCCGACGGTGGGCATCATCCTGTGCGCGGCGAAGGATGCGTCCATCGTGCGCTACTCGGTGCTGCACGGAAACGAGAAGCTCTTCGCCTCGCGCTACAAGCTCGTGCTGCCGACGGAGGAGCTGTTGCGGCTGGAGTTGATTCGCGAGCAGCGGCTGCTGGAGGAACAGGCGGAGCGGGAGGGCAAATGAGCGGTTCTCGCACTGCCTTTTTCCAAACTTTATGAAACGACTCCTTCTTACACTCCTGCTCATGGTTCGCATCGGCCACGCCGCCGACACGCCGCCAACGCCACACACCACCACGCACCGCATCTCTGGACTTTTCGCCCGGCAGAGTGTGACGGCCGCGGGCACGGCGATGGAAAAGCTGCCGGGCGTGACGCTGGTGAGCATGGACTTCGAGCACGCGGAGGCGGTGTTTGCCTACGATGCGAAGGTGGCTTTCAAGGACACGAAGCCGGAGCAGGTCGTCGAGCGGTTCAACGACCTGCTGCGCAACGCCACGCGCCACACCATCGGCATCGCCCCGCTCGTCGCGACGCCGAAGGACAAGCTCGCGCGCATCGAAATCGCCGTCGCAGGCTGCGATTGCCCGGCTTGCGTGCTGGCGGCTTACGAGAGCATTTTCAAAATCGCGGGCGTCGCAGCGGCGACGGTGAACTTCAAAGACGGGCGCATCGTCGCGCTCGTGGATGCTGAAAAAACCAACCGCACGGCTCTGGAAGCCGCGTTGAAAATACGCGGGGTGGAACTGAAAACTCCTCAGACCGTGCCGCCTGCCAAGTAATCCTCTCAACTCACCAAGCTCATGACATCCATCACACTTACACGCCCGCT
>JANNGC010000684.1:0-4048 GCA_031380445.1 Pedosphaera sp. | reverse complement strand
GACTCGCTGGTGATGAAGCTGTTCACGCTGGAGTGGGATCTCGGACGCCGGCCCAAGACAGTGATGAACGAAGCGCGCCTCATCGATCTCGATCTCATCGCGTTCGGGGCCGAGGTGCGAGACCGTCCGACGTTGATGCTGCCGCATCCCCGCGCGCACCTGCGGCGGTTCGTGTTGCAACCGTTGAGCGAGGTCGCGCCGGAGTTTGTGCTGCCGGGCCAGTCAGCAACCATTCGAGAATTGTTGGAGAGCCT
Source organism: Pedosphaera sp. (assembly GCA_031380445.1). GTDB lineage: Bacteria > Verrucomicrobiota > Verrucomicrobiia > Limisphaerales > SIBH01 > JANNGC01. The sequence goes on along the minus strand of JANNGC010000684.1, from coordinate 3,794 downwards.
GCCGTCAAATTGATTTCCGGTTCGAGATTCCACGTTGCGGTTTGAACATTTCCCTTACCGTCCCGGTCTGAATGAGCACAACGGTCCGCCAGCCCGTGATGAGCGCGATGGTCGCGCCCTCAGTGATGGCAAAGGAGCAAACTCGCGGCGGACCCGCTGAACATATTATGAAAACGAATCGAACCTTGTGGACAGTCGCTCTGGTATCCGCGCTGGCGTTGGGACTGACTTATGCCCGCTTCGGCGCGACGGACGCACACGCGGCGGAGAAGAGCGCCGAGCGCGTCGCGCCGAAAGTGGTGTTGAACAACGCTGCGGTCGCGCAGGAAGGGCGAACCATTCCAAGCTACGCACCAGTGGTGAAACGCGTCGCGCCGAGCGTGGTGACAATTTATTCGAGCAAGACGGTGCGGCGCAGCACCGGCGCTTCGCCCTTCGATGATCCGGCGCTCCGCCGTTTCTTCGGCGTGCCGGACGAGGGCGGAGAAACACCCGCACCGGGCGGCCGGAATGGACGCCGCGCGCCGCGTCCGCAGAAAGAGGAGGGCGTCGGCTCCGGCGTCATCATCAGCGCGGACGGCTACATTCTGAGCAACAACCATGTGGTCGAGGGCGCGGATGAGTTGAAGATTTCCATTCCGGGACGCGACGAAGAATTCATCGCCAAAGTCATCGGCACCGATCCGGCCACGGACATTTCCGTGTTGAAGATTGACGCAAAAAATCTGCCGCCCGTGACCATCACCGACAGCGACAACTTGCAAGTCGGCGACGTGGTGCTGGCGGTGGGCAATCCCTTCGGCGTCGGCCAGACCGTGACGATGGGCATCGTGAGCGCGACGGGCCGCAGCATGGGCGGCATCGTGAGCTACGAGGATTTCATCCAGACCGACGCGGCGATCAACATGGGCAACTCCGGCGGCGCACTCGTGGATTCCGAGGGGCGTCTGGTCGGCATCAACACCGCGATCCTCAGCCCGACCGGCGGCAGCATCGGCCTCGGATTTTCCGTGCCGATCAACATGGCGCGGCGCGTGATGGACTCGCTGATTCAGGACGGTCGCGTGACGCGCGGCTACCTCGGCATCCAGTTGGGCGACGAACTCACGTCCACGATGGCGAAGGCGTTTGGCTTGAAAGACCGCAGCGGTGCGCTGGTCAATGACGTGATGCCCAACAGCCCGGCGGACAAGGCCGGTGTAAAGCACGGCGACGTGATCACGGAATTGAACGGCAAGAAAGTGCCGGACAGCCGGCAGTTCCGCCTGTGGGTTTCGCAGACCGCGCCGTTGAGCAAGGTGACTTTGAAACTCATGCGCGATGGCAAGGAGCAGAAGCTGACGGCGACGCTGGCGGAATTGAAACCGGAAGAATTCGCGGGCGGACGGCGCGGCCCCAATCGCGCCGCGCCGGAGAAAAAAACTGACGCGCTGGACGGCGTGGAAGTCAGTGACCTCGACCGCGCCGCGCGCCGTCAGTCGGGCATCCCGCAGAACATCCAGGGCGCGCTCATCACTGAAGTGGATCCCAATTCCAAGGCCGCCGAAGCCGAGGTGCGCGCGGGCGATGTGATTCTGGAAATCGAGCGCAAGAAAGTCAGCAACGCGCAGGAGGCGATAGACGCGAGCGACAAACTCAAGGCCGACCAGCCGATTCTGCTCCGCCTCTGGAGCGCGCCGCGCGGCGGCGGCCCCGGCCTGACGCGCTACGTGGTGGTGGAGCCGGAGAAGGCGGCGGAGGAGAAAAAATAGGCGGCGGATTTTTCAGCGAACGGGCGCGGATGATTCCGCGCCCGTATTTTCATGGACTGATTTCACCGCGCGCTTGCTTTCGCCCCAGCCCGTCAGCATCGTTTCGTCCAATGGATTTGCCCACACAAGCCGTGACGCTGGACGTGCCCCAGGTCGAGGATCTCGCCCGACATTTTTCCAGTTTGCGCCATGACGTGAACGGTTGCCTTGCGCTCGTCGTCGCGGCCACGGAACTCATCCGCTACAATCCGAAAGTGCTTGAGCGCATGTCGAACACGCTCATCGAGCAGCCGCCGCGCATCGCGGGCAAGGTGCGGGAATTTGTCGAGCACTGCGAACGCGCGCTCGGCGTGCGGCCCGCGACAGAGGCTTCGTGGTATCCCGCGCTTTGGAAACGGACGAATCATGTGACGGGCGGAGCGCCCGGCGCGGTCGCGCTCACGGCGGAGCAGACCAAAGCGTTGCAAAACGATCTGATGCACACCGCGCGCGAGCTGGCGCAGACGGGATTTTTCATCTCCGGCGCGCGCGCCTTGAACGCGCTCGATCCCGCGAACGGCGGCGACGTGCTGCCGAGCATTGTGGATCAATTCACCAAGGCGGCGGCGAAGTTTGAGGCGCTGGCCGCGCGATTTGATCAGGTCGCGCCTGCGGCCAGTCCTTCCGCGCCGCGCCCCGTGAGCGGACTGCCCGAGCAGCCGGTCACGCTCACGCCGCCGGAACTCGCGCTCTTTCACCGACGGCTGCAAAACTTTCAGCGCGACATGCAGGCGCATCTCCAGCCGCTGCTCGAGCTGAGCCGGCTCGCGCGCCAGAATCCGCAGGCGCTCGTGCCGCGCGCGGGCGAGTTCTCCGAGGCGTCGCCGAAAATTTCCGGGGAGATGAACACGTTCGCCATCGAGTTTGATCGCGCGTTCAGCATCGCACGCCCGCCGCAGCCGGGGTGACGGGGATTTGGGAGGGTGCGTCGCTCCGCGCGCCGAGGCTCAATGCGAGAAACCAGCCCTGAATGGCATGGGTGGCCCGGCGCGCGCGGAGCGACGCGCCCTACCCGCTCCAGGCAATCCGATGATTACTCCTGACTGTCACGATTACCGATCCCGTGTCTCCCGCACCACGCGCACGAACTCTCCGGCCAGCCGCGTGAGTTCCGCCCAGTTCTTCGTTTTCAAAATTTCTGCCGAGAGCAGCGACGAGCCGACGCCGAGCGCGGTGCAACCGGCTTTCAAAAACTCCGGCGCGGTCTGCAAATCCACGCCACCCGTCGGCACCACGCGCAAATGCGGCAGCGGCGCGCGCAAGTTCTTGATGTAGCTCGGCCCAAGTTTGTCCGCCGGAAAAATCTTGATGAAATCCGCGCCCGCCTCGTGCGCGAGCTGCGCTTCGGTGGGGGTGTAAGCACCGAGCATCACCGGTTTGTTCCGCGCGTGCGCCGCCGCGATGATTTCCAGCTTCGTAATCGGACTGACGATGAATTGCGCGCCCGCATCCATGGCCGCCTCGCACTGCGCCGCGTTCAAGATCGTTCCCGCGCCGAGCAACACTTGGTCGCCAAACGTCGCGTTCACTTCGCGGATGGCCCGCAGCGCGTCCGGCACCGTCATGGTCACTTCCAGCGCGAGCACGCCGCCCGCCGCCAGCGCCGCGCACACGGGCGCGACGAGTTCAAACGATGGGGTGCGGATGACGGCGACGAGGCCGAGTTCCGAGAGGCGGGCGGAAATTTCCGAACGTGAACGCATGGCGCGATTCGACGGAGTTCAAAGAAACTGGGCAAGAGAAGAATTGGTCGGGGCGGAGAGATTTGAACTCTCGACCTCTTGCACCCCAAGCAAGCGCGCTAGCCAGGCTACGCTACGCCCCGACCGGTGTCGCCCGTCCGAGGACGGGCGGCGCGGAATATAGGGAGCACGCGGAGCACTTCAACAAACTTTTGCAAACTAGGACTTCGCTGGGTGCGGCTCGAAACGATTTTTGTAGAACGACGAGGGCGGTAGGGCGCGTCGCTCCGCGCGCGCCGGGGTGAGGCGTGGGCGGTTCCAA
>JANNGC010000653.1:0-8251 GCA_031380445.1 Pedosphaera sp. | reverse complement strand
CAACTCGTTGCGCTCGGGCGCTGGGCCGAGGCGGTCGCGCTGGGATCACCTGCTTGGGATGCGCTGCTGCGCGCGGCCACGTCTTCCACGCCGGCCACGCAAGCTCACGCCATCGCCACGCTCGCGGAGACGAAGAGCGTGCGCGCGCTCCCGCCGTTGCAAGAACTGCTCAAGTCGCCGCATGCCGCCGTGCGCCGCGCCGCTGCCGTGGCGTTGAAAGAATTGGAATGGGTGCCGACCACCGACGCGCAGGCCGTCACGCACGCGATTGAACTGGAAGACTGGCCCGCCGCCGGCGCGCTCGGCACGCCCGCCGTCGCGCCGCTCGTGGCGGTGTTGAAAAATTCTCTCGGCCAATCTGAGCGCACGAAACCCGTGGCCGAAGCCCTCGCGCTCATCAGCGACACGGACGCGGCGAAACCGCTCGCCGCCTTGTGCCGCGATGGCGAGGTGTCCGCCGCCGCCGTGCGCGCGATGGAGGCGCTGTTGAAAAAATCTTCGGCAGAGATCCCCGCCGACGTGCTGCGCGATCTCACCGCGCTGAACAACGTGGTGCAATTTCAGTTCACCATTGATCCGCAGTATCAGCGGCCCAGCCGCACCGGGATGGAATTCGTGAACGTGGACGCCTTGCGCGAAGCCGCCACTGCAGAACTGGCCCGGCGCGCGTCCGCGCCCCAACCCACGGAGGCCGCATGAGCGCGCAGAAGACGATCCTCTTCGTGGACGACGACGCGGCGTTCCTGCAACTCACCGGCGAGCTGATGCAGCAGTCGAGCGGCGGCGGCTGGAACGTGATCATGGCGGACAATCCCGCCAAGGCCCTCGGCGTCCTGAAGGAACATAACTTCGACATGATCGTGGTGGACGAGCGGATGCCCGTGATGAGCGGGCTGCAATTCGTCCGCCTGGCGCGCGGACGTTTTCCGAACGTCCCCATCGTGGTGCTCACCGGCCACACCGACCAGCACACGCGCGATGAACTGGCGCGCGAGGGCATCACCGTGCTGCTGGAGAAACCCGTGTCGTCGGAAGGTTTTCACACGCTGTTCCTCACGCTGAACGAACTGCTCGCGCTGGAACGCTCGAAAGGTTTTCGCGGGCTGATGCAGGACGTGGAGTTGCAGGACATCCTCCAGCTCGAATGTCTGCGCCGCAATTCGTCCGTGCTCGAAGTTTTTTCCAAGAGCGAGGCGGGCGAAATTGTCATCCGCAGCGGCAACGTGGTCCACGCGTCCGTCGGCGCGCACCGCGGCGAGACCGCGTTCTTTCGTCTGCTCCATCTCCAGGACGGCGAGTTCCGGCTGAAGCCCTATGTTGAGCCGGCGGAGAAAACCATTTCGCGCCACTGGGAAAACCTGCTGATGGAAGCCGCGCAACTGCGCGACGAAAAAGCCGGCGAAGAACCGAGCGCGCCGCCCGCCGAGACGGCACCCGCCGCACCGAAATATCCGCCGCTCGAACTCACCGACGACGAGCGCGCCGCCATCCGCCCACCGCAACGCCTGCTCGCCGTGTCCATCGAGGGCCGCGTGCTCGCGGGCGACACGGGGGGCGATGAGACATTGCCGCGCCGTCTAGCCGCACTGCTGGAACACGCGGCGTGGTTCAAGACCGTGGCAGGATTGGGCGCGCTGGAATTGTTTGAAGCCACCTCGCCGCGTGAACAGACGGTGCTGCAATTTCAATCCGAGTCCGTGCTGTTCGTGCGGACCGCCTCGTCCACGCCGGAGGTGAAACCGTGAGCGACCTGATCAACCGCTGGTTCAGCCGCACCGCGCGCGTGCCGGGGATGCTCGCGTGCGGCCTGCGCTACGCGGACGGAGTGACGTTCTCGCGGACGTGGGAGTTGCATCTCGCCGAGCCGCTGCTGAACGACGTGTGGACGCGCCTGCAACCCATCGCCGAAACGGCGGGCGTGGAATCACCGGACTTGCTGCGCTGGACTTTCGACAAGCATCTCGTGGTCGCTGCGCCGCGTGCGAACGGTCCGACCTTCTTCGTACTCCTCGCGCGCAAGTCAGGAGAGGCGGAGGACGCCGGGCTGGAAAGATTGCTGCACGAGTTCCGCGCGCTGCGCTGAAATACAACGCGTGATCAGGCCGCGCGGCAACGCGGCCCTGCCCGCCGAAGATTGGTGATCAATTATCTCCCCACGCTCGCCAGCCCCGGCCCTTTGCCCGCCGGCTCCGTGCGCTTGATCTTCAAATCAGTGAACTGAAGAAAGGTCGAAGTGTTGTTCGTGTTACGGGTGTAAAGCTCGAGGGCCAGCGCGCCGTTCATGTGCCTCTTGCTCTTGCTCACGTCCGTCACGTCGGCCACGAGCAGGCCGTTGATGTAGTGCGTCACGCGGTTGCTCTGCGCGATGATCACGCAACGGTTCCAGTCCTCGTGTTTGATCGCGTTCAGCTTGTTGGTGTCGCCGAGCGTGACGAGCACGGGATGCTTGTTCGAGGACGTGCCTTCCGCCGCGTCACCGTAGCCCGCGAGGCGGTTGCGCTTGCGGTCGTCCTGCACCGAGCCGTTGTCGCGCGCATTGGTCACTAGATCAAACTGGTAGCCGGTGATGTTCGTGGTGCCGTTCATGCGGTAGTTCACGCCGCCGTTCGGCGACTTGTTCCCGCGCAACACGCGGAAGCGGTAGGAGAAGTGCATTTCAAAATCGCCCACGTTGCCTTTCTGCCAGTTGAGGAGAAAACGATCCTTAGGCTCGCTCGCGCCGGACTGCGCGGTGATGAATCCGTCTTTCACGGACCAGTATTTTGCGTCGCCCGACCAGTCGGTGAGATCGCGTCCGTTGAACATGGCGACGAATTCACCGTTCGTGGCCGGCGCGGGCGGCGGGACAAATGGTTTCACTTCCGGCTCGGCGGCTTTTTTCTGTGCGGCGGCGAGTTCGCGGTCGCGTTTGGCGATGGCTTCGGCGTCGGTGCGACGGCCGTTTTCGGCGAGGCGCGCGGCTTCCTTGGCCTTGCGCGCTTCGTCGTCGGATTTTTTCCGCGCGGCGGTTTCCTGTTTCAACTTTTCCTCGGCGAGCTTCGTGTTCTTTTCCGCGAGTTCGCGCTGGCGCGTCTCCTCGGCCGAGACCAGAGCCAGGCGCTGCTTTTCCTTCTCCTGTTTCTGCAACTGGAAGAAGCCGAACACGCCGGCGAGGCCCAGGAGCAAAAACAAAACGGCGGCCATCGCCCACGGACTGCGGCGCGGACGCGCGGCGCGAGCGGCTTTGATCAGTTCAAGTTCAGCGCGCGAGTGAAGCTGTGGCAAAACTTCCGTTGCGTCCTGCATCCGCAGCGAGACGACCTTCTCCGATTTCTCCACCAGCTTCGACGGCTTCGACGGTTTCACCGCTTCCACGGGCGCAGCGGCGACGGGGATGGACTCCGTGCGGCGCGGCAGCAAAACGTCCAGCTTCGCGGGCCGTTGCGCCGCTTCTTTGCTCAAGCAGGCGGTGATGAAATTCACCACGTCGTCCGGCACCGGCTGCGCCTTCACTTCGTTCAGCCGCTCGCGCAACGACGGCGCGGGCGTGGAGCGGATGTCCTGCAACAGATTCATTCCCGCGAACGCCGCCGTGCCGGTGAGCAGTTCAAACAGCGTCGCGCCCAGCGCGTAAAAATCATCGGCGTTCGCCGGCTCCTGTCCGTTCAGTTGCTGCGGGCTGAAGCAGCGCAAGTCGCGCGGCTCGTTCAACGCGCTCGGGGAGAAGAGCGGATTCTTCAACGCGCCAGCCACGACCGCATTCAGCAGCTTCACGCGCTTGTCCGCCGCGACCAGAATGTTCTCAGGCCGCAATCCGTGATGCACCACGCCGGCGCGATGCAGCGCCTCGAGTCCGCAGGCCACACTCGCGGCCACGGGCTGGAGCCAGTCCCACGGCACGGGTTTGCCCTCGCCGCCATTCATCACTTCCGTAACCGGCTTGCCCTCGACGTATTCCGTGGCGAGAAATGTTTCCACCGCCGCCGACTCATACCATTCGAGCACGCGGCAGACGTTTTCGTGTGTCACGTTGCCGGCGAGCACAGCGCGCTTTTTCAAAGTTTCGAGCGCGCGCGCGTCCTCGCAAATTTCCGCCGGGAAGAAACGCACCACGGCGAGGCGCTGAAGCTCCTCGTCCTGCGCGAGCCAGAGCAGACCGCTCTCACCGAGCGGAACGTGCAGGCTGTAGTGACCGCCGCCAACGAGCGCGCCGGGAGAAATGCCGTTCGAATCAGAGTTCATTTGGTTTGCGTGAGGAGGGTTTCGACTTCCGTGACTTCGATGAAGCAAAGCTTGTTGTTCGACGAGCCGGGCGCGTTCGCGATGGTCAGCCGTCCGTCATTCACCGCGACCATTGAGGAGCCTTCGAGCCAGCGTTTGTTGGTGTCCGGCACGCCGTCCACCACGGTGGTGTTCTCGGCCTTGATGCCAAAGATGCTGTCGTAGCGCTGCAAATCGCCGGCCACGAGGCGGACGCGGAACTCACCATTCGGCAGCGCCAGTTCCCAGCTTGCGGGCGAGCTCATCTTTTCGTGATCCAAGTAGGCGAGGAAATCGTGGGCGCGGCCTGGTGATTTTAATTTCGTGTTCTTCCAGTCGCGGCGGTCGCGCATGTAGTCGCGATGGTCCGCGCTCCAGCCGTAGGTGAAACCGTTCGTTCGTGGGCCGAACACATCGCCTTGGTCCGCGAGGAATCCTTCGACCGGCACCGAGTTGGTGTTGATGAAACTGATGCGCACGTTGATGGGCTGACGCGAGAAAACCAGTTCCGGCTTGTTCTGCGCACTCTCGTGCGTGCGGACGGCGAGGCGGTTCTTCGAGTCCTCGCCCGGCACCAGTGCGAACGTCGCCACCTCGCGGCCCAGCGCGGCCTCGGCCTTCACGTAGGCCGTCACGTCCGCCTCATACCACGCGCCGGAGAGTCCGACGATGTGGAGCGTGCCGAGCGTTTCCTTGTGCTCGGGACGCGTGCGCCAGGTGAGGTTGAGTTCCGTCCAGTTCGAGGCGTTCACGGAACGCACGAGCACCTTGGCCGCGCCCGGCTCGGCGAGCTGCGCGTAAATTCTCAGGACAATTTTCTCGGCGAAGGGCGTGTGCTGTGGGAGCGGAAATTGTAGGTAGCCCTCAGACGCGCCGTCGCGGGCATTCATGCGCAAGTCGAGCTGCGCCTCGAAGCCGAAGCTCTTTTTGTCCATCGCCGAGCGCACGTAGGCATCGGCCTTGGCGGTCACAGTCTGCGTGATGGCGGCGGGCAGGGATGAAAGGGACAGCAGTGACAGAACGATGATGGCCGCGCGCACCCTCCGCGCGCCGCGACCGGAGAGGCCCGTTTTCATAACTGGATTTTTCGTTTGTTTCGGTGACACAACATCGCCCCGGCTCAGCGAGACGGGGCAAAGGGGTCAGCGGCAGATGCGGGGGCGGTCTTTAATGGGGGGGAACTTTGAACTTTGAACTCTGAACCTCGAACTCTGAACGGGGGGCCACGACGGGCGAGGCTGCTTGTTCAAAGTTCAGAGTTCAGAGTTCAAGGTTCAAAGTTTTCCTTCTCTTGGTCATTTTTCACCCACGGATATTTGTCCGCCGCGAACGGTGCCCAAACGAGGTTTCCGCTTTCGCGCCACGCATCCAGCACCACAGCGCGTGCAATGTCCTGCCCGCGCGCAGTGACGGCGAGGCCGCTGTGCTCGCGGCGCGTGCCGCGCCGGGCGATGACGCGGTGGACTTCGAGCGTGGAGAACCGTTCCTGCGCGAGCCGCGCCTGCAAATCCTCCGCCCAATGCCAGCAGAGGCCGCGCGCGCGCCAGCCATTGTTCACAAATATGTTGTGCAGCCACGCAGGCGGACGCACGCGGTAGCTGCTGGCGAGTTCGGCGGAAGTCTCGGTGGCGACTTTCGCGAGAATGGCGGCGTCGTGGACATCCACGGCGGGATCGAGCGCAGTGAGGGCCGTGGCGAGTTGCGCGGTGCGGACGGAAGCGGGGGCAGGCGGCGGGCGATGGGCGCAACCGGTCAGAAGCAGAGCCAGACAAACTCCAAACCCCAAACTCCAAACTTCAAAAAATCTCCACCAGCCCGAATTCCGAATCCTTCGCGCCGCATCTTGCGACGGGACGGCTTGGAATCGGGGCGTTGGAGTTTGGAGTTTGGAGTTTGGAGTTTTCACAAAAAAAGGGGCCGGCCCTCTCAGGCCGGCCCCCGTGAAATTCGCGGCTCAGGGCCGCGCGAACCAATTAGTACTGGTTCGTGGACTCGGTTTCTTCGACCGGACGGGTCAACTGGTCGCTGAGGAGCGAGGTGGTGAAGCGCACGTCGCCGGCCTTGTTGGCCTTGACCACGATGCGATAGACGGCTTCGGCCTTCGGCGCGAGCGTCGCGAGCGGCGCGGTGGTGATGGTGCGGCCATTCGCCGACACGGCCGTGGGGCCGGTGCCGGAGACGTAGTCCTGCGCGTCTTCGAGCTTGAAGGTCAGGCGGATGTTGCTGTCCGCCGCCGTGCCTTGGTTGGTGACTTTGATGACGTAGGTCTGGTTCTTGCCGACTTCAATCGGGTCTTCGATGTCCACCACTTCGAGGAGGACGGCCGGGATGCCGACGACCTTCGTGGTGCAGGTGGCGACGGCGTCCTTCGAGCACGGGGTCTTGGCCGTGGCGGTCGCGGTCACGCTGCCAGGGCTGGAGAGCACGACAGTCGCGCAGACCTTGGCGGACGCGCCGGGGGCGAGGGAGGCAATGTTCCAGACGATCTTGCCTGCGGTCACGGTGCCGCCCGCCGTGGCGGAGGACAGCGTGGTGCCAGCCGGAAGCGGGGCTTCAACGACGGTGGCGCCCGCCGCACGGTCGCCCTTGTTCACGACGGTGTAGCAGAGGTCAATGGGACGACCGGCAAAGCGTTCCGCCGGGGCTTCGCAAGTGATGGCGAGCATGGGCGCGGTGACGACGACGCTGGCCTTGGCTTCGGCTTTCACGTTCTGCGCGCAGTTGACGTTGGCCGTGTTGTCGAACTTGCCGGTGGAACCAGCCATGAGGTTGGCTTTGAATTCTTTCGATTCGCCGGGCGCGAGCGTGCCGGCGTCAAAGGTCAGGCTGCCTTGGCCGTCGGCCGTCTTGAGGCCGGTGGGCAGGGTGTCGGTGATCTTAACCATCGTGAGCACGCTGCTGCCGTTGTTCTTGACCGTGAAGGTCGCAGGAATCGGGTCGCAGACGGAGACGGCGGCGGGGAGCGTCTTCACGAGTTGGATGGCGGCCTTCACGACCTTGATGCCTTCGCAGAGCACGGGGGTGTAGCTGGCGGAAGCGCAGGTGAGCACGGTGCCTTCTTCAGCGGAAGAGCCGTTAACCTTGATGGTCACGGATTCGCCGGCGCCGAGGGAAGCCATCTTCCAGGTCGCGAGGCCGTCGTTGACGCTGGCCGGGGCGGGTTCGGCGGTGCTCGACTTGAAGTTCGAGGTCACGCGGTCAATCACCGTCACGTCGCGGACTTCGCACGGGGCGAGGTTGCTGACCTTGATGGTGTAGGAGAAGGGAACGCCGGCTTGGACTTCCGCCGGGACGGTCTTTTCCAAAAGCAGGCCGGAACCGTCACGCAAACCAGACGGGTAGCCGATGGAGCCGCGCGTGAACTTCGCGCCGTTCGCTTCGTACGTGGTGTAGTGCGGGCCGTAGCCGGACGCGGGAGGCGTGGACTTGGCGGTGGTCGGAGCCGGAGCCGCAGCGGGCTTCACAGGCGTGGTTTGGGTCTGCTGCTGGGTGGCGCAACCGACGAGCAGCAGCGCGCACGCGACGGACGCGGCGATAGTTTTAGACTGAATTTTCATAGGACGTTTTGTTTGGGTTTAAGTTTAAGAGCCGCCCGCCATCAGCAATTTCCGCCGCAAGTCAGAGCGCCCTTAATTCGTAACGGGCCGGAAAGTGGGCATTTTGCCCCGGCTTGTCAACTCCGCCGGGGCCGGACGAATTCACGCCCCGGCCCGGACCCGGGAAACGGCGCGGCGTTCTCGGCGTGATCCGAGCCAGTGACGCAAACCTTCCGGCCTACCGTCCATTCGCGGCTTGCCAGCCCAAGCCCGTTGCCTATTCTGCGCCCGCAACCCAATAAATTTTATGGCAAAAGGCCCTTCTGAAATGTTGATCGAGACGGTGAAGATGGAACTTCCCGACACCAAGACCCTCCACATCAAATGGCCCGAGGGGTACGAGTGCGAGTTCAAGACCGGGCAGTTTATCACCGTGTATTGGCCGGACACGACCAACTACAAACGCGCCTATTCGC
>JANNGC010000651.1:0-4706 GCA_031380445.1 Pedosphaera sp. | reverse complement strand
GCCGCCGCGCTGTATGGCGGCAGAGGAAAAAGTTGTCCACGCTGAAAGCGGACGGCGCGAAATTCCAAATCCCAAAACCCAAATTCCAAACAAATCTCAACTTCCAAACTCCAACTGACGCTGCTTTTCGTCCTGCGCCGTCTTGGAAATTGGGAGCTTGGAATTTTGTTTGGGATTTGGGTTTTGGAATTTCTCCCCCTCGTTCAGTCATAAAAGAAAGTGAACTTCACATCCCGATACTCCGTGCCGCCCTGGTTCTGAATCTGCCGTCGCATCTCGGCCGACCATTTCGGAAACGGCGCGGGATCCAGAATCGCCTTCTGGCAGAGCAGCGAGAGCATGTCGCCCACGGTGTTCTCCGCCACTTCCATCTGCGAGATGCGCCCGTCGAAGTGCAGCCGGAAGGTGAGCGAGACCTTCCCGCGCCGGTCCATCATGTACTGGTTGTTGTCGAGCAACTGATACCAGCGCGACTGCACGAGGTTGATGAACATGCGGTCATACTCTCCGAAGACGGAGCTGCGCGCGTCCACCATCGCGATGCGCGCGCGCTGCTGCACGCCGCCGTCCTGCTGGGATTTCTCGCCGGCCACAATCGCCCGATACGCCGCCACATCATTGAGTTTCGTGGGCCTCTTCGGCTTTGGTTTGGGCGGCTCGTCTTCTTTCTGCGGCGTGAGTTCGGGAGCCTTGGGCGTGTTGTTGGGCGGCGGCGGTTTCGCCATCGCGAGATCGCCCGGCTTCGGCGCGGCCTTCGGTTTCACCTCCGGCTCGATGGATTCCTTCTCGGGCGTCTCTGGCTCCGGCGGTTTCGGTTCCAGCGGCTTGGGCTGCGGCTTCGGCGCATCCATCGTGCGCAAGACGGGTGTCTGCTTGCCTTCAATCTTCGGCGTGTCCGTGTTCTTCGGAGTCGGGTTCGCCGCGAGGGAATTGTCCGTGGAATAATTCTTCGTCTCCTTCGGCGGCTCCTTCGCGGCGAGCGCTGGATCAATTTCTACGAAGGTCATCGGCACCTCGCGCTTCGGCGCGGGCGGCTCCTCGAATGTGGGCTGTAGTTCCGCGCGCGGTTTCGCCGGCACGCGCTCGAAGGCTTCCTTGAAAAATTTCGTCGTGGCGGGCGCGGCGAGCCACGCGCCGTAAATCAGCGCGTGCAGCACGAGGGAAATCACCAGCGCCACGGCCAGCCGTTGCCGGGCTGAGTCGGGCCGCCAGTTGATTTGCCATCGGATTGGAAATGCCGCCGGCATGGAGCCGAAACGATGCCGGACGCGCGCGGGTGGGGCAACCGATAACTCGATTGAGCAGTGTCCCGATTTGGCGGCGCGCGGGTTTTCAACCCGCAGCAACGTGAAACGGAGAACCGTGTCCGCCAGTTCTTACGCCCTCGTGCGAGGGGACACGGCTGCGGGTAAAAAATCCGCGCTCCCACGGCGGTGCGAACCAGTGCCGGCAGAAGGGAACACGGATATACGGACGGCTTTGCTGATTGGATGCACATTTTCTTCGCCGCTGCGGAAAAAGTTTTCCCGCCCGCCTATTTTGCATCCGCCGCCGGGTTCGCTGCGTAGAGCCATCTGGAAAGCAGCATGAGAAACAAATTTCAGAACCAGCCCAGCCCGGTCGTGATGACGGTCGCGCTCCTCGTCGCGGGACTCGCGCTGGCCGTCGTGCGCTTCGGAGGGCGCACGCCTCCGCAGGCGTCCGCGCCCCGCGCGACGCTCGCCAGCGAAGTGGAGCCGTGCGCGCTCGTGCTCGCGGCGCACACCGGAGCGACGCGTGAGGACGCCGCGATCCTCCGCGAGCAGGAGGCGCTGCGACTGGAGCCGCAATCTTCCGCGCGCATGGAACGGCTCGGCTGGGCCTACGTGGCGAAGGCGCGCGCGAGCTTCGATGACGGCTTTTTCAAACTCGCGGACATGGCTGGGCGCTGTCTGGAGAAAAACGGCGTCTCCTCCGAGTCGCTGCTCTTGCGCGGACATGCGCTGCACAACCTCCACCAGTTTCGCGAGTCGGAGTTACTGGCGCGCGAACTCGTCCAGCGGCGCGGCGTGGCCTCAGATTTCGCGCTGCTCGGCGACGTGCTGATGGAGCAGGGCCGCGTGAGCGCAGCGGTGGAAAATTACCAGCGCATGGCGGACTTGAAGCCCGCGCCGGACGGCTATGCGCGTATCGCCCACGCGCGCTGGATCACCGGCGATTTGGCAGGCGCTCTGGAGATGGCGCGGAAGGCGGCGCGTGGGGCGTCGTCGTCCGCGCCGGAAATTTCCGCGTGGTGGCTCACGCGGCTGGCGTGGTTTGAATTCAAAGCGGGGGAAACGTCCGGCGCCGAACGCAACTGCGCGAACGCACTGCTGTTTCAAACCAACTTCGCCCCCGCGCTCCTCCTGCGCGGCATGATCGAACTGGATCGCGGCGAAGCCGAACGTGCCGCGCGCACGCTGACCGCAGCGGCGGCGATTCACCCGTTGCCCGAGCACGAATGGTGGCTCGCGGAGGCGCTGCGCGCGGCCAGCCGCGAGCGCGAGGCGGCGCAAGTCGAGTCCGGCCTGCGCGCGCAGGGTGCGGCGGGCGATCCGCGCACGGCGGCGCTCTTCCTCGCCACGTGCGGCGAGGATTCGGCCAGGGCGCTGCGGCTCGCGCAGGAAGAACTCACGAAGCGCCAGGACGTGTTCACGCATGACGCGCTGGCGTGGGCGTTGTCCGCAGCGGGGCGGCACCCGGAAGCGAAGGCGCATATGAAAGAAGCGTTGCGCGAAGGCACGCCGGACGCGCGGCTCTTCTGCCACGCGGCGGTCATCGCGCACCGCGCGGGCGACGCGGCGGAATCCTCACGCTGGCGCGAGACGGCGATGAAAGTGCGCCAGCAACTGCTGCCCTCCGAGCGCGCGCTGCTGGAACAAATTCCTCCGACGGTGATGCGAACGGAAACCGCCCGCGTTCCTTGAACAAGAATTTTTCACCGCGCCTGCCGGCGTTGGCGAAGCACTCCCGAAACCAGAAAACGAAAAGCAGAAAAGTATGAAGACCAAAATCAATCACTGGCAGCGCGGCCTCGCCGTCGCGCTCGCCGCTTACCTCGCCGCGCCGGCGCTCGTCGGGCCAACCTTCGCCTCCAGTCACATGGACGCCCCGCTCATCACGCGCGATCCGTCCGCCAATACCACGGACGTCTACGCCTTCGTGGATCAGGACGGCACGAACAAGAACCTCGTGGTCGCGCTCGGCGTGTATCCGCATCAGGAGCCGGGCATCGGGCCGAACAAATACAATTTCGACGACAGCGTGCTTTACGAAATCCACGTCGCGCTCGGTGACGACCGTGCGAAAGGCCAGGCCAGCCTGAGCTACCAGTTCGAGTTCGAGACGAAGTTCAAAACCGAGAGCACCATTCTCCAGTCGTATCTCGGCGTGGTGCAGAACATCGGCGACGCCGCGCAAAATCTCGTCCAGACCTACACCGTCACGAAGGTGGATCACCGGAAGAGAAACCGGCGCACCCTGCTCGGCACCGGCGTCGTCCCGCCGAACAACCAGGGCCACGCGACTCCGTTCTACAACCAGGGCGACAACGGCGAGAACCCCGCGCGCGAAGGCGTGTCCACCGAGGCCGAACTGGATCGCTACACGCGGCAGGCCGTCACGAATTTCCCCGGCGGCTACACCGCGTTCGCCGGCCAGCGCGATGACGGCTTCTTCGCGGACATTCAATCCATCTTCGATCTGCTCAAGCTCCGCAGCCCCGGCAAAGATTCGCAGGGCGGTTACAATCTGCACCTCATGTCGCTGGTCATTCCGATCAGTGAACTGGGCGGCGACCAGCAGGTTGCCGGTGTGTATGCCACGACCAGCCGGCAGGCCCTGCGCGTGCTCCGCACCGGCTCACGCTCGAATGACGACAGGGAAGGCCAGCGGAACAGCGGCGGCTGGGTGCAGGTCGCGCGCCAGGGCAATCCGCTTTTCAACGAAGGTCTCGTCGCGCTGGAAGACAAGGACCTCTACAGCCGCACGTCGCCGAAGGAGGACAGCCGCCTCTTCCGCAAATACGCCGAGAAGCCGGAACTCGCGCGGCTGATCAACGCGCTCGTCTTCGGCGGCGTGCCCACGGCCATTGACACGAACCGCACCGACCTCGCGGGCATCTTCATCCCCGACTTGATCAAAGTTGATCTCTCGACGAGCAAAGTGCGCTTCGCGGGCGGCGGGCCGAATCATCCCACGAACCCCGATGACACGGGCTTCTCGCGCCTGAGCATCTTTGGCGGCGACGTGTTGAAGAGCAACATCCAGGACCCGTTCGGCAACGGCGGTTTCATCCCCGGCGGCTGGCCGAACGGGCGCCGCTTCGGCGACGACGTGGTGGACATCGCGGTCAGCGCCATTCTCAGCGACCTGCGCGGCCCGCTCGTCATCAACGTGGCCGACGGCATTGATGGCGTGAGTAAAAACGATCAGGCGTTCAACAAGGTCTTCCCCTACGAGAGCACGCCGCAGAACGGGCGCGCGCATTCGCACCCGTGATTTCCGTGCCTCCAAACCCGGCGCGGGCGGAACGTGCGTTTCCGCCCGCGCTCATGTTTCAAGCGGTGTTCGTTCGAGCTTTTTTGAGCAACGATTCCGCGTGCTTGCGCCTGGACGTAACGGGTCATTGTTGTCGTCCGAAAGCGGCGCTGAAGCGATCGCACTCCAAACGCTGGCGCGCAGCATCC
>JANNGC010000633.1:0-7909 GCA_031380445.1 Pedosphaera sp. | reverse complement strand
TTTTTGCCTCACGCCAAGAACGCAAAGGACGCGAAGAAATTCTTGCCTCCTTTGCGTCCTTTGCGGTCTTTGCGTGAGGTCATCTTTCCCACGGTCGAAAGCGCCGTCGCCGCTCCGCTCTGCCGGCGCAGTCCAAATGGCGCGTTGCATTTCGCCGCCGTCGTCTCATCATTTCGCCATGCGCTTCCTCACCCTCTTGCTCGCGGCCCTGCCGTGCTTCGCCGCCGAACTCCGCATCGGCATGATCGGCCTCGACACCTCGCACGTCACCGCCTTCGCGGCGTTGTTGAACAACGAGAAGAATCCGAAATACGTCCCCGGCGGCAAGGTCGTGGTCGCGTTCAAAGGCGGCAGCGCGGACATCGAGTCCAGCATCTCGCGCGTCGAGGGCTACACGAAGGAGCTTCAGGAAAAGTACGGCGTGAAAATTGTCCCGACCATCGAGGAGCTTTGCGCGCAGGTGGATGTCGTGATGCTGATGAGCGTGGATGGCCGTCCGCATCTCGAACAGGCGCGGCCGGTGTTCAAGGCGCGCAAGCCGATCTACATCGACAAGCCCGTGGCCGGCTCACTGCGCGACGCGCTGGAAATTTATCGGCTCGCCAAGGAAGCGAACGTGCCGGTGTTCAGCTCCTCCTCGTATCGTTATTACGAGAGCCTGGTGGAAGTGAAGAACGCCGATGTAGGCGAAGTGCGCAGCGTCATTTCCTACGGCCCGTGTCACCTGGAGCCGCATCATCCGGACTTTTATTGGTACGGCGTGCATCCCACCGAGGCGCTGTTCACCATGATGGGCACGGGATGCGAAACGGTGACGCGCACCAGCACCGCCGAGATCGACGTCGCGACCGGCGTCTGGAAAGGCGGACGCGTCGGCACACTTCAGGGCCTGCGCACCAAGGCCACGCCGCACAAGGTCATCGTCTTCGGCAGCAAGGCCGTGGCGGAGCAAAAAGGCAGCGGCGATTACGCGCCGCTCGTGCGTGAAGTTATGAAATTTTTCCAGACCGGCATCGCGCCCGTGCCGCCCGAGGAAACCATCGAGATGTTCGCCTTCATGGAGGCGGCGGACGAAAGCAAACGCCAGGGCGGCCAGCCGGTGAAAATCAGCGATGTGATCGGGAAGGCACGGCAGTAACAGGATTCTCCTGAGTCGTGGTGCCGCTCATGTGGAGTTCGCGAGACGGGCGGCAGCGGAGGGCGAAGGGAGAAGCGGGCGGGTGGTTCCCAAAGGCAGCAGGACCGGCGATGCGTCCTCGGTGGGGTGAGACTCCGTCGAACCGTGACTGCCCCGACTCCGAGTCGGGGCGCGAGCCACGCGAGCATCTCAGGCGCACCCGGCGGTCAGGGGAGGATGCTCGCGCGGCTCGGCTCGCTGCGCTCGAAAGCGGGTTCGACGGAGTCTCACCCCGCCCGTGATCCCCTTTCTGCCGAAAGCGTCCTTCCAGCGGTTTTAGGGGTTGCTCAGGCGAAAAAAGAGTCCGGGCAGGTTGGTGCAAAATGGCACCGGGCTGTTCAACTGGACTGGGGAACGAAGCCACGGCCCGGCCACGTTATTCGCCGACTCCAGAATAAAGGCCGGATCGTCCCAGGACAGCACGATGCAGTTTCCTGCGCGAGCCATGTTTAGTCGGGGGCGAATGAGCCGTCCCTTCAAGTCTAGATCGAAGCTGATGTCGCTGCTGTCGGGCAGGTTTTGATGAATCTCGACGGCGAGATGGTTGGTGCCGGGGACAAACCGATTGAGCGGCACCGCCGTGTCCCGGAAGCGCGCTTCGTCGATCCCGTTCACCGCGTTGGTGGCCAGGGTGCTGGAGAGGATCGTTCCACTGGGCAGGTTGCTGCGGAAGATTTCCACTCCGTTCAGGTACACGACCGCGCCGTCATCGCGGAGCAGGCCCAGCGTGAAGGCATCGTAGGAGGCCGGGCTGGCGAGTTGAAAGGCGCGACGGTAGTAGGTGGTGATGTGTTTGTTGGCGGGGTTGTCTCCGAACTGGTTGACGGTCGCTTCATCTACATCGCCGTAGCCGAGTTCCGCCGGGCCGGAGAGCCAGGTGGCGTCGTCGAACGTCGGCGACTGCCAGGCGGTGCCTTGGTTGGAACCGTTGTCCCGATACTTCCAAACCGATCCGCTGGGGACCAGCACCCGCCAGCGGTCCGCCTCCGCTTGCGGCACGATGGTTCCCTCCATCAACAGGGTGAATTGGTTGTCGTCGCAATCTCTCGCAAACTGGACGTTGAAATTGTCGCCGTTGGTCCAGGTGATGGTGTAGCGGAGGGTCAACCGGGACGTCATGAGATTACGCAGGGCCGCGCCATCCGTATAAGTGATGCCAGCACCGGGATACGGTGGAGTGGTGAAGAAGGGCTTGAAGGTGTTCCCGCCGTCGATGCTGTATTCGCCCGTGACGTCGCCATTGTTGAACAACGAGCCTCTCTGAAAAAGGGTGACGTGCTCGATGACGTGGCCGGGATCGGGGAGGAGAACATACGTAACCGTGCCAGAGGCCGGCCCCGTGGTGTTGAGGGGCGAGATGAAGGAACAGTTCATCACCGCAGGCTCATGGAAGAAGGTGACGCCGACATTGGCAGCGTTCGTGTCCAGGGCGAGCCGGGTGCGGGGCGAGTAACTGTAGCTGAAGGTCGATCCGCTCCCGACCTGCAGTGCGGCAAAAACTTCCGGCACGTAGCAGAGCAACAGCATGAGGAGCAGGCCAATATACCTAGCGTGGAAACTGAACATGGTGAAGATGCTTCACCACACAGGGGCAATCGTCAAAGGGTTTGTCCCGCCAGGCAATTCAGGTGATGCACTAGCGGACGAGCGCGGGAACGTGGTGGGCGTGGTGTCGGCGAAGCTGAGCGCGCGGGCCCCGACATCCAATGTCGGGGGAGAACGTGAATTACGCGGTGAAGAGCAGCTTCCTGTTCAGCTTCCTCGAATCGGTGCCGGAAGTTTCAGCGAAGCTAAAGGAGGCGAACACAAAGGAACAAAAGTTCGAGGACGTGGTGAAGTCGGCAGAACAGGCGGCGGTGCTGGTGCTGGTGTATTGAGCAGGGAATTTTTTTAACCGCTAATGGACGCTAATCATCGCTGATGGGAACCGGAGGCAGTGCTTTCAGAATTTTTCTTCCCCTTCTTGATTAGCGTCCATCAGCGTTTATTAGCGGTTCAATCCCGTTCCCCGGAAGCTACGCCGTAAGTTGCTTCACCACCTTCCCCGCCACATCCGTCAACCGGTAGTCGCGGCCTTGAAAGCGATAGGTGAGCTTCTCGTGGTTCAGCCCGAAAAGGTGCAGCAGCGTGGCGTGGAAATCATTCACATGCACCGGGTCTTTGGTGATGCCCCAGCCAAGTTCATCCGTCTCGCCCACCACCTGACCGCCGCGCACGCCGCCGCCGGCCATCCACGTCGTGAAGGCGAACGGATGATGATCGCGTCCGCTGATGCGGCCCTTGAAGGCTGGCCGGTTCTCACCCAACGGCGTGCGCCCAAACTCCGACGCCCACACCACCAGCGTGCTGTCGAGCAGGCCGCGCTGCTTCAAATCCTTGAGCAACGCGCCGAGCGGCTGATCCACCACGGCGCAATTGAACGGCAGATCCGTTTCCAGATCGTTGTGATGATCCCAGCTCGCGTGATGAATGCTCACAAAGCGCACGCCGCGCTCGACGAGCCGGCGGGCCATCAGGCAGTTGCGCGCGAAGGTCTTGAAGGTGCCGGTGCCGCCGCCGCGCTGCGTCTTGGTGTGCGGGCCGGCGTCGCGATTCACGCCGTAGGCGGCGAGCGTCTCGGGTTTCTCGCCCGAGAAATCCGTCAGTTCGGGCGCGCTCAGCTGCATGTTGGCCGCAAGTTCGTAGTTCGCGATGCGG
Source organism: Pedosphaera sp. (assembly GCA_031380445.1). Taxonomy (GTDB): domain Bacteria; phylum Verrucomicrobiota; class Verrucomicrobiia; order Limisphaerales; family SIBH01; genus JANNGC01. Next base: position 4,035 of record JANNGC010000633.1, on the reverse strand, counting down.
CTGGAGATCTCCGGATCGCCCACGGTCTTTTGCCGCAGCGTGTTCAAATCGCGCAACGCATCCAGCCCGTAGTGCCGCATCTCGGCCGTGACACCGGCGGGATTGTTCAAGTCCATCACCGGCTCGCCTTCGTTGCGAAAAGTCACGCCGCCATAAACGCTCGGAAGAAATCCGCTGACAAACATGGTGTTGCCGCCGCTCGGCGCGCGGCCCGCCGTGAGCACCACGTAGCCCGGCAGATTCTGCGACGGACTGCCCAGCGCGTAGGCGACCCACGAGCCGGCGCTCGGACGACCGAAGCGTTGGAAGCCGGTGTACATCAGCAACTCGCCCGGATGATGATTGAACGCCTCCGTGTGCATCGACCGCACCAGCGCGATGTCGTCCGCACAGGAGCCGAGATTCGGCAGAAGTTCGGACATCTCCAATCCGCTTTGTCCATAACGCCGGAACGGATACGGGCTGCCGAGCAGCCGCGCGGATTCTTTCTGGATGAAAGCGAAGCGGACATTTTTCGTGAGCGACTCGGGCAGAGGCTGCCCGTTCAGTTCATTGAGCTTCGGCTTCGGATCGAACAGGTCGAGCTGGCTCACGCCCCCCTCCATGTAGATGAAGATGCATTGCTTCGCCTTGGCCGCGAAGTGCGGCAGACGTGGCGCAAAGGGATTCAGCGCGGAAACATTTTTTGCCGGCTCACCCGCGAGCAAGCCGTCGCGCCCGAGCAACGTGGCCAGCGCCACGCCGCCCACGCCGCGGGCGGTGCTGACGAGAAAATCGCGGCGGGTGAGATTGAGAATGTCGCGTGGGTCCATGTGATTCATTCTCTGGTGAGAAACTCGTCGAGGTTCAACACCACGTCCGCGACGGCGCGCCAGGCTTGGGCTTCGTTCGCCTGCGCGAGTTTCAATTCGTCGCGGTAGAGCTGCTCCAGCCGGTTCAGCTCCGCCCGCGACGGCTCGCGGCTGAAACAGATGCGGAAGGCCGCGTCCAGCTTCACGCGCGGTTTCCCCGGGAGCTCAACCAGGCGCTGGCTGAAAGCTTCCGCCGCCCCGGCGAACACCGGATTGTTCAGCAGGGCCAGCGGCTGCAGCGGTGTGTTGGAACGCTCACGCTTCGCGGTGCATTCGCTCGGATTCGCGCCATCGAAGGTTGCGCTCAGTGGATAAGGCACCGTGCGCCGCACCGTGACGTAAAGACCGCGACGATATTTCTCGGCACCTTCCGTCTCGGTCCAGGTTCCGCCAACGCCATAGCCCACCGCCTTCACATCGGCAGGAATCGACGGGTAAATGCTTGCGCCGCCCAGGCTGCGATTGAGCAAACCGCCCGCGTCGAGGAATAGGTCGCGCACAATCTCCGACTCCACGCGCAGCCGATTCTGGCGTGCGAGCAGAATGTTCTGCGGATCACGCCGCAACAACTCGGGCCGCACTTGCGAAGACTGCCGATACGTGGCGCTCGTCACGATGGTTCGGATGAGTTGCTTGCGGCTCCAGCCGTTGCGCTGGAACTCCGTGGCCAGCCAATCGAGCAACTCGGGATGCGACGGAGCCTCGCCGCGCACACCGAAATCTTCCGGGGTGTTCACCAACCCGCGTCCGAAGAGATGGATCCAGAGGTGATTCACCGCCACACGCGCGGTCAGCGGATTCTCCTGCGCGACCATCCAGCGCGCGAGATCCAGCCGCGTCGGCTCCCCGGAGCTTTCCAAAGGATTCAGCACCCTCGGCACGCCGGGCCGCACCTCCTCGCCGGGCCGCAGAAAATCACCGCGCACATGCACGAACGTTTTCGGCGCGTTCGTCAACGTGGCGAGAACCAGCGCCTGCTCCTCGCGATATTTCGGAGCCGCGCGCTGATGTTTCTTCAGCTTCGACCCGAGTTCGATCATCCCTGGATCAATTTCTCGAAAGTGCTTCCACAGATCCCGCTTCTGCGCGGCGCTGCGCTTTTCCGCAGGCAGATCAAGGATGGCCGGGATGGAACTAGTCAGCCCGGCGCGCGCCACCGTCCGCTGCCACCGGACGAAGTTGGTTTGTGCCACCGTGTCCGCGTAACGGGTCCGCGCCGCTTCCAATCGAGCCTTCTCCAGCTCCCACTGCTTCTGCGCGTGAGAAAACTTTTCGCGTTCGCCGGCTTGCGGCGTGGGCACGTCCAGTTCCTGCGCGGCGTTGAAGAACGCGTAGAACTGGTAGAACTCGCGCTGCGAAACCGGATCATACTTGTGCGAGTGACACTCCGCGCAGCCAAGTGTCAGCCCGAGCCACGCCGTGCCCGTGGTCGAGACGCGGTCCACCCGGGCCTTGCAGGCATACTCCGCCTGGTCCACACCGTCCTCATGGTTGGAAAGCGTCATGCGATGGAAGCCGGTCGCAATTCGCTGCTCCAGCGACGCCTCGGGAAGCAGGTCGCCCGCGATCTGCTCGATGGTGAACTGATCAAACGGTTGATCACGGTTGAAGGAGTCAATCACCCAGTCCCGATAGAAATACGCGCCGGGCCGGACGCGATCGATCTGGTAACCCGCGCTGTCGGCATAGCGCGCGAGGTCCAGCCAGTGCCGCCCCCAGCGCTCACCGAAATGCGGCGAGGCGAGCAATTCATCCACGACGCGTTCGTAAGCATCAGGACGGCGGTCGCGCCCGAAGGCCGTGACTTGCTCCGGCGTGGGCAGCAATCCGATCAGATCGAGATGCAGCCGCCGGAGGAGCGTCGGGCGCTCCGCCGCGCCCGAGGGTTTGAGACGTTCGGATTCCAACCGGGCGAGGATGAACGAGTCGATGGGGCTGGCCGCTTTTGATTTACGACTGATCAACGACGGCACCGGTGGCCGCACAGGGATGGTGAAGGCCCAATGCTTCTTGGCGGCGGACGCGGCCACTAATGTTTCAGCCGGCCATCTCGCGCCGGAGTCAATCCACGCCCGCACGGCCTGGATTTCCTTCGCGGACAGCGCCTCACCCTTGGGCGGCATGCGTTCGTCGAGATTGGTCGTGACCAGGCGTTGCGCCAGCGCACTCGCCGCGCTATTGCTGACGATGATGGCCCACTGTCCTGAATCGCCGCCGCGCACGGCCGTGTCGCGTTCATCCACGCGATATCCGCTCTTATGCTTCTCCGGCCCGTGACACTCCAAACAGCGCTGCTGGAGAATGGAAAAACCCGTTTCCAGCGAAGCCGCATGAAGGCCCGACACCGCCGCCCCAAGGACGGCCAAGCCCGCAGCGAGCGTTCTGGTGCGTGGGTTCACGAGGATTTCTGACGGGCCGGGCGCAAGCCGTGATTCAAATTAGTTTCGCGTGCAGCGCGCGGCGGGCTTTGCTACTTGTTCGCGACCGTGGAAAGCACCACCGCGCCTGCAATCCAAGCTTTGGATCTGACACGCCGTTTCGGCGACGTGACGGCGCTCGACTCCGTTTCCCTCACCGTGGCGCGCGGCGAATTCTTTTCGCTGCTCGGCCCGTCTGGCTGTGGCAAGACCACGCTGCTCCGACTCATCGCCGGATTGGATTTCCCTGACGCGGGCGAACTGAAACTCGCCGGACGCGATGTCGCGCGCGTGCCCGCGCACGAGCGGCAGGTCAACACCGTCTTCCAAAGCTACGCGCTGTTTCCCCATCTGACTGTGCGCGAGAACGTCGCCTTCGGTCTGCGCATGAAAAAAGTTCCACGCGCAGAAATCGAAACGCGCGTGCGCGGCGTGATGGAACTGGTGCGCGTCTCCGAACTCGCCGCGCGCCAACCCGCGCAACTCTCCGGCGGCCAGAAGCAGCGCGTCGCCCTCGCCCGCGCGCTCGTGAACGAACCGCAGGTGCTGCTGCTCGACGAACCCCTGGCCGCGCTCGACCTCAAGCTGCGCAAGGAACTTCAGCAGGAGTTGCGCTCCTTGCAACGGCGCACCGGCGTCACCTTCATTTACGTGACGCACGATCAGGACGAAGCCCTGAGCATGAGCGACCGCATCGCCGTGATGGATCACGGGCGCATCGCGCAGCTTGGCACGGGCGAAGAACTCTACGAGCGTCCGCGCACGCG
>JANNGC010000629.1:0-1708 GCA_031380445.1 Pedosphaera sp. | reverse complement strand
GGGAGTTGGGAAGACCCTATCTCCCATCTGCCATCTCCCATCTGCTCCGCGAAGCTCTTCCACAATTTGTCCGCGCCTTTGCCGCCGACGCCGGGGAGCAATTGCACAATGCGTTTGAAACTAAGTTCGTCCCGCGAGTTGTGAACCAGTTTCAGATACGCCGTCGCGTCCTTGATGTGCGCCTGCTCGAAGAAGCGGATGCCGCTGGTGATGCTGAACGGAATGTTGCGCCGCGTGAGTTCGAGTTGCAGTTCTAGGGCATGAAAATGCGAGCGGTAGAGCACGGCCATCTGATTCATGTCCGCGCCCTCCTCGCGCAACTCCAGCACGCGCTGCGCGATGAAGGCAGCCTGCTCCGCGGCGTCAGTACAGGTCACGAGCACGGGTTTGGCGCCGGACTTGCGCGCGGGGGCAAGCTGCTTGGCGAACTGATGGATGTTCGGCGCGATGGCGGCGTTGGCGAGGGCGAGAATCTCCGGCGTGCTGCGGTAGTTGGTCTCGATCTTGTAAACCTTCGCCCCGGGGTAGCGCTTGGGAAATTCGAGGATGTTGCGGAAGTTGGCGCCGCGCCAGCCGTAGATGCTCTGCGAATCGTCGCCCACGACCATGACGTTCTGGTGGCGCGCGCCGAGCAGATCGATGAGTTCGCTCTGGAGGCTGTTCGTGTCCTGGTATTCGTCCACGAGGACGAACTGGAACTGGCGCTGGTATTGTTCACGAACCTCTGCGTGATCACGCAACAGCCGGAGCCAGAGGACGAGCAGGTCGTCGAAGTCCATGACGTTGGCGGCGCGTTTGCGGGCGGCGAAACGGGCGAGCACATCCTGGATTTGCGGCGCGAGGCTGGCGAAATACTCGTAATCCTGCGCCAGCAGCTCGGCGACGCTGCGGCAGGTGTTGACCGCCATCGACCCGATGTCGGCCAGCACGTCAGGCTTGGGGAAGCGCGTTGCCTTCACGTCGATTTCCGCGTCGGCGACGCAGGTCTTCATCAGGTCGCTGGAATCTTCGCGGTCCAGGATGGTGAAGTCTTTGCGAAACCCCAGCGCCTCGGCATGCCGGCGCAGGACACGGGCGCCGATGGAATGGAACGTGCCGCCCCAGAGGGATTGCGTATCGCCGGCCAGCAGTTCGCTGACGCGGCGCATCATTTCGCGGGCGGCCTTGTTGGTGAAGGTAAGCAGCAGGATGCGGTCGGGCGCCACGCCGTGTTCCAGCAGCCACGCCACCCGGTAGGTGAGGGTGCGCGTCTTCCCCGAACCGGCGCCGGCGATGACCAGCGCGGGGCCGGGCGCGGCAGTGACGGCGGCGTGCTGCTGCTCGTTTAGTTCCTTGGCGTAATCGATCTGGAAATCGACTGGCGCCCGGAACGGCTGCAGCACGTAGTCGCGTGACATGGGGGAGAGTGAAACAGCCGGTGAGTCTTCAGTGAAGTAGTAATCAGGGGGTCGGTGAACCAGTCCTATTGCGCCCGCCACCCTCGGCCGGCTGATCACTGGTTCACTGATTACTTCGCACCATTGGGCGAGCCGTAGGTGCGCTCGATGCGCGCCAGGTTTTCCCTGATGCGCTCCACGTACGGGTTCGGCCCGTCGGGATAAGGGTCGCTGAGGAAGCGGTAGAGTTCGAGGAAGTCGTTGTTGATCTTGGGCAGGACGTAGTCGCGCCAGAAAACGGGCGTGCGGCGCGCGAGATCTTCGGTGACGAC
>JANNGC010000583.1:0-6062 GCA_031380445.1 Pedosphaera sp. | reverse complement strand
CGCGCCGGGGCTGGTGCCGAGATAGACGTGGTAATTCGCCGCATCCGCGCCGGCGCCGGCGGCGGCGTAGAGAAGTTCATTGTCGAAAGGCGGGCCGGAGAATGTCGCTGCCCCATCCCAGCCGAACGTGAGGGTGCTGGCGATGACGCGCCCGGCTCCCCAAGCATATTCGATCATCGAAGCGCCCTGATCATTGGCGAGCAGCGCCACCGCGCCGGCGGGAAGACCGGTCAGCGTCCCGTGATCGGTGTTGCCCCAGTCGTCAAACATGGCCGTCGTCAGCGCCGTGCCGCCGTAGCCCTGGCCGGTGAGGTAGGGATGCGCGGGCAGCGGGAAGGTGGCAGAGTCGTGTTCGAAGCTGCGGTCGTAATCCAGTCCGCCGGGACCGACGTCCAACTGGCTGCCGTTGTTGCCGGCCACGTTGAGCACCAGCGTGCCGCCGAGCGACACGAACTGTTCGAGGGGCTGGCCCGCCGCGACCGCTGAACTCAAGTTCTGGTAGTCCACGCTGCCGGCATTGACCGAGAAATAAATGGCGGCGTAGGCGTTCAACAGGCTGGACCCGGAACTGGCATTGATCGTGGCCCAGGACAGCGGGGAGGCCGACAGGCCTGGCAGCCCCTGGATGTGGGCCAGCGCCTCCGCGTCATAGCCTGCGGTGTCAATGACGCCGTACGCGCCCGGGACGGCGGCGACCGCGCCGACGTTGTTCCACGAGAGCTGCGTATGCACTGAGACTCCCGCCGCCGTGTTGGTCGGCCGGGGACCGAAAGGCGGCGTGGGCGGCTGGGGCAGCGGCGTCACTTGCAAGGTCACGCCGCGCGACTCGACATAGGCGCTGGTCTCGTTGCTGAAACGAATCGCGCCGGAGTAGTTGCCGGGGACGAGCAGGTTCGCCTGGACGTTGATGGACGCCGTGACGGTCGCGGTCGCGGAGGGCGGCAGCGCGCCCGTCGGCGGAGAGAGAGTGAGCCAGGACGGCGTGGCCGTGACCGCCCAAGTCAAGGCGTTCGAGCCGAGATTCGTGAGGGTGTAACTCGCGCTCGCCGGAGTGAACGGCCCGCCTTCGTAACCCTCGGAAACCAGCGCCGTGGCGGGCGTCACGCGGAGCGCATCCGGCGGAGCGCAAGCGCCGTAGCCGGTCAGATCACTTTCCTCGAAGTCCGGCGGTTCGCCCAAGCCCTCCGAAAGTCCGGCCAGCCCGTCCGTCACATCCATCCCCAGGCAGGTCACCCGGATCCGTCCGTCGAAGAACATTTCAAACTGGAAGCTCACCAGGGCGGTCGAGCCGTACTCGCGCACGTTGTCGAAGGTCACGGCCAGCCGGTCGGGCGTTTGTTTCCAGGACACGGTGCCGCCGGTGCCGGGGTTCAAGTCGCGAAAACACGCGGCCACGCGGGGCAGAGAAAAGTGCTCGCTGAAAGACGTTTCATAAGTGGTGTCGCCGGAGTCCATCGTCAGGTAGCCGTTGCTGCCGATATGCACGGTCCCCGTGCGCCGCGTGTAGATGGCCACCGTTTCTGAGCTGCCCAGGGTGATGGTCGCGAAAGAATCATCGCTCAGGCTGACCACCGTGCCGCCGGCCGGGTCGGTGGGGAAGACGCTCGCCGGCTCGCGGCAGGCGGCGTAGGAACTGGCGCTGCCGTTCGGCGTGAACGTCCAGCTCTGGAAATCCAGATCGTTGTCGTCGTCCTCAAACAGTTCCGTGAAAAAATCCTGCTGGCCCACGAGCAGCCGGATCGCCCGGCCCTGGATCGTGGCCTCCAGGCTGTTGGTGAAGCTCAGGTAGTCGGAAAAAAGTCCGAGCGCCAGCGCGTTCGCTGCCGCGTTGACGGACAGCGCCACTTCCACGGAAGCCCCCGCCGGGATGGTGCCGCTGACGGGCGAGACATTCAGCCACGCCTGCGTGTGCGTGACCGACCAGTTCAGCGGGTCTCCGCTCCGGTTGAACAAGGTGAAGGACTGCGTCGCCGGCGTGAACGGGCCGCCCGCATCCCCGCGAAAGGAGACACCCGTCTCCGGCGTGACGGCGAACGGCCCGAAACCGACCGCCGACCAGGCCGCGCTGACACTGGCGACCCAGGCCGGGTTCAAGTCCTGCGCCGCCGACATCCACGCCAAGTGCGCGCCTTCGTAGTCCGTGTCGGGCGTGCAGTACACGGTCAGGGCGCGGTAGGCCACCTGTTGCGCGTTCGTGAGACCGAGGCCGGTCACGTTGTAGAGGATGCCGTCGTTGTTCCCGCTGCCGCCTTCGCACAGGAGATAGAACAGGAAGTTTTGCACGCCGGAGTTTTGGTGGACGCCGCCGTTGTCGCCCGCGCCGCTGTACCAATGCGTGCCGAGGTAACGGCTCGGCTGTTCGTTGCCCGCGCCGACGGTGGCGGCGTTCGCGGGATTGCGCAGGTCGCGCAACGCGGTCGAGGACAGCCAGGAATCTTCACCGCACAGCCAGTCCGCCAGGCCCGGCGTCTTGGCGGGATAGGAGGCGCGTCCATCCGCCTGCGCGTAAAATTCAATGGCCGCGCCAAAAATATCGGAGAAGGATTCGTTCAGCGCGCCGGACTCGTAGGAATAGACCAGCCCCGCCGTGTGCTCCGTCACCGCGTGCGTGAACTCGTGGCCGCAGATGTCCAGCACCGCCAGCGAATTGGCCTGCGTCCCGTTGCCATCGCCAAAGTAGAACGCGCTGCCGTCCCAGTAGGCGTTCACGTAATTCACGCCTTGATGCGCGTTGACCTCCGCGTAGATGCCCGCGTCGTCGAAGCTCGCGCGCCCCAGCACCTCGGTGTAATAGCGCTGCACGATGTCGAAGTTTCGCCCGAGGGACATCTCCACGCGATCCGAGGTGCCCCAATCATTCGCCGCCCGGTGGGCGTAGGTGTCGTTGTCTGCGTAGCCGCTGGCGGCGACGTTGTAGACGTACCAATGCAAGTTGGTGTTGTAGAGGTAGAAGAACCCGGTGTTCTCGTAACGGCCCGTCACGCTGATTGATTGCCCGCCCTCGCCGGCCAGAATGTTGCCCGTGATAACGGCGTTCGTGCCGTTCGCCGTGGGCGGGGCAATTTTCTTGATGTCGTTGTAGCGCGCCAGGACTTCGCCGCGCTCCGCGCCGATCCAGCAGCGCCAGCGGCCCGGGCCGGTTTTGGGATCGTGCGTCGTCAGCGTCAGCTCGTAAGCCAGTTGCGGAGCCGTCCCGCGCGCGAAGATGACGAGCACCGGAGCGGCCTCCAGCTTTCCATCCAGCTTGGCGGCGGCGGCGAGCTGTTGCTGCGCCGCGCGCGCCGCCTCGTCCGCCGTGAGCCGGGGAACCAGCCCGGCGGGAATGGCCGGCACATACTCGCCGTTGACCTGATACGGCTGGCCGGTCTTGTCGAAATGCACCACCAGATCGCCGCCTACCACGCGCCGCCCTTCGCGCTGCTGCGCCAGCCGGACGTGATGATGCCCGAGCTTGTCGCCCTCGGTTTTTTGCACCGTGAATTCCTGCGCCGCATCCTGCACGCCGTAGAAGCGGGCGAGATTGTCCAGCACGGCCAGCGCGTTCGCGCCGTGATTGCCACCGCCCTGAAGCGCCAGACCGCGACCGCCCGAATAAGCGCGACGCTCGGCCAGGCCGGACCCGCGAATGGAGAGCGGCGTCCCGAGCCGCGCGTGCCACGAGACTTTCACATCCGACTTCGCGGCGAGTCCCGCGACGGCCAGTTGATCAGCGGAAGGCTGGCGCGCGGCAACCGGGGGCCGGCCTTCGCCGGGCCGGACGGCGGCGCTTTTATCATCGCCTTGGAACGCGCTGGCGCCGAGAGCGCCCGCGAGAAGAAGCGTGCCGAGGAGCACGCGGGTGAGGAGAAGTGTGGAGCTGGTTTTCATGTGGAGTCCTGGCGTTGGTTTGGTGGTGGGTCGGAAAGCAGGAAAAAATCGCGAAAGAAAATCGCCGCCCCCGCCCAAAATCCGCGACATGGAAAGTGCGTCCGGCTGGCGTGATGAACCTTGCGATGTCATGCGACGTGTGAATTGTCCCGGGCCTAAGTGAGCTGCGAATATCCAAAAGAGTTTGGCACGGGAGTCAACCGCCATTTTCCGGAATTTTTGCGGCGACGAGAAACCTCCGTCGCCGCTGCGTTCTGGACTCAAATAAATTCCCACATCTTCTGCTACGGAAAAAACGCGCGGCGATTACGGAAAATCTCGGAAAATCTTCGGCGCGTCCCAAATAAAAAAGCGCGGCGTGTTTTCACACGCCCCGCCATCAATTTTGTAATATGTTTCGCGAGACGCTTAGCGCCCGCCGGTCACATACCATACGCCGCTTTCAAATAACCTTGATCCAGCTTGCCGCGCACGAGCGACATGGCGGACGGGCCGCACGACAGCCATGCACCAGCGTCCTGGCAATTTCCGAAATTGATGCATCACGAGGGTCCGTCAATTCGTGGTTCCCACAGCACCGGGAGCGTGCTAGATATTTTCCCTAGTGAATCTGCGGGAACAATCATCGCAGTGCGTCCGGTTGAGCGTGCTGCCTTTGCTTTTGTGGGGCGCCTTTTCTGTGCCGGCTGCTCCGTTGGACTCTTGGTTTCGTCGCAGCCCCGCGCCGATCGGGGCCAACCTGACAGGCCTGGCGTTTGGGAATGGACTCCACGTCGCGCTGAGTTCCTCCGGTTCCGTGGTCACGTCTCCCGATGGCACCAACTGGACATGGCTTGAAGCAAACAATCTTCCGGGGTTTGGCCTGGGCTTCGGCGCGGGTCTGTTTGTGGCTGTGGGCGCGGGAGAGCAGATTTCAACGTCTTCCGACGGAACCAATTGGACGGCGCGCTCCTCTGGCAATACTTCGCTTTTTGATGTGGCCTACGGCTCAGGCCGGTTCGTCGCGGTGGGCGACAAGTTTCGGACATCCGTGGATGGAACCAATTGGACCTCCGCCGCCGCGCCTGATCGCCTGCTGGCCGTGACGCACGCCAACAATCAGTTCATCGCGGTGGGTTTCAACGGAAGCATCTGGCAGTCGTTTGACGGACTGAACTGGTCGTGGCGCTCTTATCAGGAGGGCTTAATCCTATTTGATGTGAGTTATGGTGACGGGCGTTACACTGCGGTCGGACACGACACGGCCCATGTTGGTTCGCCGACCGTGGCGGTCTTTTCCTCCGACGGATGGAACTGGCAATCCGACTGGCTGCTTGCGGGCGGTGCGGCGGAGACGGTCGCCCAAGGTGCGGGAATTTTCTTGGCGACCGGCTTCAACGGCGTGATCGCCACCTCGACCAATGGCGTGGCTTGGACGAACGCCGGCTCGATCTTTCCAAACGTGAACGCGACTGGTTTTGCCAACGAGCGGTTCTTTGCAGTCGGCGACGGCGGGCAGATCGCCGTCTCCTCGAACGGAGTGGCGTGGCAGCAATTCAGCTTTCCCGCCGCACCAGACTGGCAGGCGGTGGCCTACGGGCAAAACCGATCCATTGCGGTCGGAAACGCCGGAGCCATGCAGCAATCTTTTGATGGAACCAACTGGTTCCCGCTTTCAACCGGCGTGACCAACGCACTGTGCAGCGTCGCTGGTGCGCTTGATTTGTTCGTGGCCGTCGGCGACAGCGGCAGAGTTATCACGTCCGGGGATGGCACGAATTGGGCGAGTCAGATTTCTTCCACCACGCAATCCCTCTTCGGAGTGGCCGTCCGCAACGGACAGTTTATTGCCGTGGGAAATGCGGGGACGTTGATCGCCTCGGAAGATGGCACGAACTGGCTGTCTCGCCCCTCTTCCACCGCAGAATCGCTCAAAAGCGTCGCCTTCGGCACGAACCGTATCGTCGCCGTGGGAGAAAATGGAGCGGTCATCACCAGTTCCAACGGCCTCGACTGGACTGCGGCCAGTTTCCCCTCGGCGAGCGACTTGAAAAGCGTGGCGTATGGACGTGGAAGGTTTGTCGCCTTGGTCGGTGCGGGACGAGGGCCGGCGCTCATTGCCACTTCAGCCAATGGCACGGACTGGTCATTGGGAAATTCTGCGGGCGGCTCAAGCTCCGTCTCTTACGGCAACGGCACCTTCGTCGCCGTTGGTG
>JANNGC010000581.1:0-3672 GCA_031380445.1 Pedosphaera sp. | reverse complement strand
GAGCCGGTTCTGCCTGTCTTTCTACATGGCGTGAGGTTTTCGCAGCCAGTATCCCTTACTAAAACACGCGGCGCGTAATCCTTTTCTCCCCCGCCCCTGGGGTTTGGGCCGGGGTGAGGGGAACGGCGCGTCCAAACAGCGATCCCGTTCCCATAGTCCACAACTTCTTGTCTTGGAATTGCACCCGCATGGCTGACGCGCCCACAACTCCAGCGGCTCCCGCTGCAGCGCCCGCACCGGAAACAGTGGCGGCGAGCGCCGCGTCCACGCTCGGCAGCGCGACTTACGAGATCATCCGACAGCGGTTGCAGGCGCAGGGCACGTTGTTGCGCGAGCGGGTGAACCAGCTCAATGCACGGCGACAGGAAGTTTTCGGCACTGTCGAGTTCAAGCTGCTGCAATCAGATCGCGTCACCACGATTCACAACTGCATCCCGCGCGACATGGTGCAGCTCGGGCGCGGGCGCTTTCTTTTCGGCTTCAACGTGCAGTTTGGTTTGAAGCAGGAGATCAAACTGGAAGACGTCTTCGCGATTTACCATCGCGACGAGGCGGGCGGCGCATTCAAGGAAAGCACTCTGGATGTTCTTCAGCAGAAGCAGTTCCTCACCGACTTCAAGCGGCTCTACCAGGTCTATGACCGCGCGGTGTTCAGCAAGTTTTCGCTCATCGAGGGCAACCTTTACATGGTCTTTCAGATCGGCGCGGGCGTGAACGACATCGCGGTCGTGAAGTGGGCTTTCCAGGGCGGGCAACTGCGCTACCTCGACGGCCGGGCCGAGACGGATTTTCGCCGCGTGGGTTTCCCGCCGCAGTATGAGTTCCGCTGGCTTACACCGTCGCGCGAGTCGTTTCGCTACGGCGATCATCCGCACGTCTCGATTGAAGATCGCGTGTTCGTCGAGTGCGTGGGCGGCGATCTGACAATCAAGATCGAGGACAACACGAAGACGGGCGAAGGCATTCACGCCGAGCCGGTGGATGACAAATTTCAGAAAGTTGATGACGCGGAAATCGCCTACGCGCTCATCGGACATCTGATTCTCCTGCGCATCCGGCCCTACAAGGAAACCGCGAGTCGCTACTTCATCTACAATGAGAAATTGCAGGCGGCGCAGCGCGTGGACTCGCTCGGCCAGTCGTGCGTGCTGCTGCCGGAAGATCACGGGCTGATTTTTCCCGATGGCTATTATCTCGCGACCGGCGGGCTGAAACAGTTCGAAAGCCGCGAGCGCGGGATGACCATCGAGCGCGTCGTGCAGTCGCCGAACGGCGAGGATTCGCTGTTCGTTTTCTACAACTTTGAGACCGGGCAGTACGTGCTCATGCCGTACCGGCTGATTCAACAGAAGGTTGACGAGCGCATTACTTGCAATGGCTTCTCGCTCTTTCCGGACGGCCATCTGCTGCTCTTCCGCGCGGACGACGAGCCGCAGAAGCATCACTCGATTCAGTTGCGACAGACGCCGTTCTACCAGCCGGGCCACGAGCCGGCGGGCCAGCGCGACACATTTCTCTATCAGGTCGGCAACAAGGAAGTGGTGCGCGCGCTGGCCGAGACGACCGAAGTGCTCACGCTGCTCGACAAGGAAAAACCTTACGCCGCGCTTTACGCCGATCTGGTCAAGCGCAGCGGCGCGATTCTCGACACGTATCCGTGGCTGAGCACGCCCGATGGGTTGCAGATTGACGCCGCGCTCAAGCAACTGCGCGAAGTCGCGGACAAAGCGGTGGACGAGTTCGACAAGGTGCGCCGGCTTCAGCGCGAGGCCGTGCAGCGCGTGGATGATCTCAAGGCGCGCAGCGAGGAACGCTTCCGCACCGTGCGCCGCGCGAGCTTCAAGACGCTGGATGATTTCGTCCACAATCTCGCGGCGCTGCGACAACTGCGCGGTGAGATTATCACGGTCAAGGAGGTGCGTTACGTCAATGTCGCGCAACTCGATGAGTTGGAGAAAGTCGTCGTCGCCGAGACCGAAACGCTCTCGAAAGCGTGCGTGAAGTTCCTGCTCGAACCGACCGCGCTCAATCTCTACCGACAGCAGGCGGACGAACAACTCGCTTCCGTCGAGAAAGTTTCCAAGTCCACCGAGGGCAAAAAGCTCGAGAAGGCCGCTTCCGACACCGGCGCGGAACTGGAGATGTTGATCGAGATCGTCAACGGCCTCGAAATCGAGGACGCGACCGAGACCACGCGCATCATTGACGGCATTACGGCGATTTACTCCACGCTGAACCAGGTGAAGGCCGCGGTGAAGAAGCGCCTGCAATCACTGGTTGCGACCGAGGGCGCAGCGCAGTTCAACGCGCAGATGAAGCTGCTGAGCCAGTCGGCTTCCAGCTATCTCGACCTGTGCGACTCACCGGCCAAGTGCGAGGAATACGTCAATCGCATCAGCGTGCAGATCGAGGAACTGGAAGGCGCGTTCGCGGATTTCGAGGAATACACCGTGCCGCTGTCCGAGAAGCGCACGTCGATCTACGAAGCGTTTGAGCAGCGCAAGGTTCAGTTGGTCGAACAGCGCAACCGCAAGGCCGGCGCGCTGATGACAGCGGCGGAGCGCGTTCTCAAAACGATTCAAAACCGGCTCGCGGGTTTTAAGACCGTCGAGGAGATCAACACCTACATGGCCTCCGACCTGATGATCGCGAAAGTGCGCGACACCATCGGACAACTGCTCGCCCTCGAGGACTCGGTGAAGGCGGACGATCTCCAGGGCCGCCTCAAGAGCGTGCATCAAGACGCGGTGCGCCAGCTCAAGGATCGGCAGGAACTGTTCGTCGATGGCCAGAGCGTCATCCAGCTCGGGCGCCACAAGTTCAACGTCAACACGCAGCAACTCGATCTCACGGTCGTGATGCGCGATGGCGTGCCGAACATTCACCTGACGAGCACGAAGTATTTTGAAGCGATCACCGACGAGACGTTTCTCGCTACGCGCGCGGTCTGGGATCAGGAAGTCGTTTCCGAAAATGCGCAGGTGTATCGCGGCGAGTATCTCGCGCACTCGATTCTCAGTTCGCTGGAGCGAGGCCAGGGCCGCACGCTCGATGAGGCGCTCGCGCTAAAGGACGACGCGTTGCTGGCCTTCGTGCAGGAGTTCGTGGCGACGCGTTATCACGAGGGCTACACGAAGGGCGTGCATGACGTGGATGGCGCGCGGATTCTGAGCGCGTTGCTGCGCACGCACGCGGCGCTGCATCTGGCGCGCTACCAGCCGACCGCGCGCGCGCTGGCGATGGTTTTCTGGCTGCGCTTCTGCCCGGCGGAAACGCGCGCGCTCTGGACCGCCAAGCTGAAGGGCTTTTCCGCGCGCAACAAACTCTTCCCCGGCGATGCCGCGCAACAGACCTACATCACCGCGCTGCAAAAAATTCTCGGCGCATTCGCAGAGCAGACGCCGCTCTTCTCGCGCGAACTGGCGAACGAGGCGGGCGAATATCTCTTTCACGAACTGGTCAGCGGCGATTCGTTCGTCGTGAGCAAGGAGGGCGATCATCTCGCCACCGCGTTCCGCCAGCATCTGGTGGTGAAGTCGGGCGAGGACGAGTTCAACGAGTCGCTGGCCTCGCTCGCGGCGCATCCGGAAAGCCAGTTCGATTTGATCCGCGACTGGGTGCGCGGCTTCCTGCTCGGGCGCAACGGCGAGATTCAATACCTGGAGGAAGTCA
>JANNGC010000562.1:0-1824 GCA_031380445.1 Pedosphaera sp. | reverse complement strand
GACTCGGCGATTTGAGCAAGGTCGGTCCCTTCCTGCTGGCCTTCGGCATCGTGGTCCCCCTGATCAACGGCGCGCTCGGGGTCTGGCTCGGCCAGTTCACCGGCCTCACACTCGGCGGCGCGACTTTGCTCGGCGTGCTCTCGGCGAGCGCAAGCTACATCGCTGCGCCGGCCGCCATCCGCATGTCCTTGCCCGACGCGAACCCGACCCTCTACCTCACCGCTTCGCTCGCCATCACCTTCCCGTTCAACATCACCCTGGGCATTCCGATCTACCTGGAGATCGCCCGCCGACTCTACTCTTGAAGCCATGAACCTCCACCCCATGAAGCTCGTTACGATCGTGTGCGAAGCCTACGCGAAGGACGCGGTGACCAAGCTGCTCCAGGAAGTCGGCGCGCACGGCTACACGCTTTTCCCCGTCGAAGGCAACGGCTCGCGCGGTCAGCGCCCGGCGGACATCCCGGAGTTCGCCAACATCCAGATCGAAGTCATCGTCCAGCCCGAGGCCGCTGACCATCTCCTGCAAAAGCTCGGGCAGGATTTTTTCCCGCGCTACGGCATGGTCGCCTTCGAGTCCGACGTGCGCGTCTTGCGCAAAGACAAGTTTTAGGCTGCTGAATGCCGCCTCTGGGCGTTCGGCGGTCTGCTGCTGCCCGCATTGAGTCGCCCATCCTTGGCGATGAACGCTCGCGCACCGTCGAGGTGTTCATCGGGAAACGCCAGCAATCCGGACTCAGCGCGATACGACGAGCAGGGCGAGCGCGATCATCCCGCGGGCCGACCAAGCCACCGTGCGCGCCCAGTTGGTTCTGACCAAGCGGCGATGAGTGGCGTCATCGAAACTTTGCTCCAATCGACGATGCGCGGGCACCTGCCAGAGCCAGGTGCTGAACCAGATGACCATCAGCAGGACAAACCCGCTCCAGGCAAGCACGCCTCCCAACCGCCAGACCAGGGCGACGGCGCTCAGGAGTTCGGTCAGCATCGGGACCGCCAGCACGTAACCGGTTCTTCGCGTGTTCTGCCGCTCGTATTCTGCGAACCCCGCCTCGCCGACTCGATGGAACAACGGGTAGTGAACGATCTGCACGAACCAGATCACGCCGACCATGAAGAGCGTCACCACCACATGAACGAGCAGGAGCCAATCGTTGAAGGAGGCAAGATTCATGACCGGTGAGTGAGGAGGATGGCGGCGGCTGCCAGGCGAGAGACCAAGCCTCTCTCGCCAAGTCGCTCAGGAGAAAAGTTCTCCACTGCCGCCATGTTCCGTGCAAATGCGTGCATCACGCCCGCCATGTTTGACTCAATTCCGCCTGGACGCAAACTCGGGCGGAGGGCGGATATCGCCGCCTTGATGATTTGTTCCCGTCCGATCTTTGGTCTATGACTTCTTCGTGATGACGTCCACTCCCACTCCAGGTTTCCCGACCGAGTCGCAACGACTCGCGGCACGGATGCGTCCCACCGGGCAGCCGGTGATGTTCCAGTCGTGGAGCGATCTGCTGTTTCTGCACTGGGAGTATTCCGGCGCGGCGATTCAGGCGACGCTGCCGGCTGGGCTGTTCGTGGATACCTTCGGCGGCAAGGCTTATCTCGGCATCGTCCCGTTCTTCATGTGCAACATCCGCCCGCGCTTCCTGCCCACCGTGCCCGGCATCTCGAATTTCATGGAAATGAACCTGCGCACCTACGTTTATGACCGGGCGGGCGTGCCGGGCGTGTGGTTCTACTCGCTGGATGCGAATCAATGGCTGGCGGTGAAGATGGCCCGGCAGTTTTTCCATCTGCCCTACGAACACGCGCAGATGAAATCAAGCCG
>JANNGC010000509.1:0-2233 GCA_031380445.1 Pedosphaera sp. | reverse complement strand
GTCGCCTTCCCCGACACCGCCTCGCCCGAGGAGGCGAACTGGCTCCCGCTCGCGAACAGCGTCGTCATCAGCGAAGCCCTGACGCGCGCCACGCTGCCGCTGACGCAGGCGATTGAACTGCGGAATCCCGGCGATGTGGACGTGGCGGTGGGCGGCTGGTTCTTGAGCAACGCGCGCAAGGACTTGAAGCGGTTTCAAATTCCGCCCGGCACCATCATCCCGGCGCGCGGCTTCATCACATTCCACGAGGCGCAGTTCAATCCCACGGCGGACGACGTGCCGCCGGGCTTTGCGCTCAACAGTTATCAGGATGACGAAATCATTCTCAGCTTCGCGGACGCGAACGGCGCGCTCACCGGCTATCGCGCGAGTGTGAACTTCGGCCCGGCGGCGGACGGTGTTTCGTTCGGACGCTACGAGAAAAGCAGCGGCGATGATTTCGTCGCGATGAGCGCGCGCACGTTCGGCACGACCAACGCCTACCCGCTCGTCGGCCCGCTCGTTATCAATGAGATTCACTATCACCCGCCCGATGTAGGCACGAACGACAACGAACTCGACGAGTTCATCGAGATTCACAATCCCACGGCGTCGCCCGTTGCGGCCTACGATCTCGCGCATCCGACCAACACCTGGCGCTTGCGCGACGCGGTGGATTTCAACTTCCCGCCCGGCGTGATCATTCCCGAATACAATTACGTGCTCGTCGTGAGTTTTGATCCGGCGACGAACGCGAGCGCGCTGACGGACTTCCGCACCAAGCACGGACTGGACAACAGCGTCGTCATTCTCGGCCCGTGGAGCGGCAAGCTCGACAACAGCAGCGACGCCTTGGAACTCAAGCGCCCCGACGCCCCCGTCACCAGCGGCCCGGACGCGGGACTCGTGCCGTATATCCTCGTCGAGCGCGTGAAGTATTCTGACCGCGCGCCGTGGCCCGCCGCTGCGGACGGCAACACCAACGGCACCGGCCTCTCGCTCCAGCGCCTGATCGCCACCGACTACGGCAACGACGCCGTGAACTGGATCGCGGGCGTGCCGACGCCGGGCGGCGAGACCGGTTTCTCCGGCGGACAGGTGCCGACGATCAGTTCCGCGCCCGTTGATTTGGTCGTGCTGGCGGGCAGCAACGTCGTCTTCACCGTGGGCGCGGCGGGCGCGGCTCCGCTCGCTTACCAATGGCGGCTGAACGGCGCGACCATTTCGGGTGCGACGAACTCCACGCTGATTTTGCTCAACGCACAATCCACGAACGCCGGCCTCTACTCCGTGCTCGTCGCGAACCAGTGGGGCGTGGCGCTCGGAGGACCCGCGCGCCTGTCCGTGCAGGCTCCGCCGCTCATCGCGCAACAGCCGCAGAGCCGCACCGTGATCGCGGGCAGCAACACCACCTTCATCGTCACCGCGAGCGGCGGCGCGTTGCAGTATCAATGGCGCTTCAACGGAACCAACATCGGCGGCGCAAACAGTTCGGCGTATGCGCTCGCGAACCTTCAGCCCGTGAACGCGGGCGGCTACAGCGTGGTCGTCAGCAACTCTTTCGGCTCGACGACCAGCCTCATCGCCACGCTCACGGTGCTGGTCCCGCCGTCCATCACGAACCAGCCGCAGAGCCTCATCGTCATCATCGGAAACAGCGCGGACTTCTCCGTCGTTGCAGGCGGCACCGCGCCGCTCAGTTTCCAATGGCGGCGCAACGGCACGAATCTCGCGGGTGCGAATGCTTCTTCGTTCAACATCGCCAGCGTGCAGCCGACGAACGCGGGCAATTACGCGCTCGTGATCACGAACGCGGCAGGATCAATCACCAGCGCGGTCGCGACGCTCACCGTCGTCGTGCCGCCGACCGTCACCGTGGTCGCCCCGGATGCGAACGCCAGCGAGCCGGGCGCGAACAACGGCACGTTCACCTTCACGCGCACCAGTTCCACGGCGAGCAATCTCACGGTCAATTACACCGTGAGCGGCACGGCGGGCGCGGATGCGGACTACACGGCCTTGAGCGGCGCGGCTTTGTTTGGCGTGGGAGAAAGTTCCATCCAAGTCGTCGTCACACCGCTTGATGATCCAACTCTCGAAGGCGACGAGACCGTGATCGTGACGCTGACGGCGAACGTGAATTACCTGCTCGGCTCGCCCGCGCAGGCCACGGTGGTGATTCGTGATGACGACAATCCGCCGCCCACGATCAGCATCCTCACGCCGACGAAGCCGTGCCGCTCAAGGCCGTGTA
>JANNGC010000501.1:0-2647 GCA_031380445.1 Pedosphaera sp. | reverse complement strand
CGACTTCGCAACGTGTCGCAACAGCTTGACGGAGTTCATGCCCGCTGCCAACACGAGCCCCCTCGCGCCCGTCCTGCACTTGGGGCACATGAGGCCGCCGCGCTCCGTCGAAAACACATGGTCCTCCGGCAGCAGAGCATCGCCGCACTCTGCGCAGCGGCCCATCTCTGGCATGAAGCCGCTCGTTTGAAGCAGCCGCACCTCGTACCAGCGCGTGAGCAGGGCAGTGGACGGCGTCGTCTGCAGCAGGTCGAGTGTGCGCAGCAGCAGCCGGAATACGACGTGGGCAGGCGCGTCCTCGACCGAAAACTTCTCGGCAAGCTCTGCTACATACATGCCGGCGGAGAGCCTGCCAAGGTCTTCTCTCAGGGCGCGGAAGCTCTCGATCAGCGGCGTCAGCACCGCCGGATGGAAACTCTCCTGCAATACCGTCCGCAGGTGGGCGAGGTAACGCTGGCGCAGCTCGTTGATCGGCAGCAGGCGGTAGAGCAGCGGACGGTTGTTGCCCGTGGCCCCGACCACGGGGCTGAGCGTCTGATCGGTGACGACGGAGATGGCCTCGTTACCGTCGTGCTCCAGCGGATGAATGCGCCCGCTCTCCGGCTCGAAGTAGAGGCTGTAGTCCGCGCCCTTGTTCCAATAGCTGTCGTCGTCGGCGAAAATGTTTTCGATGGCGAGGAACCACAGCCAGTTGTCCACGGCCAGCACGTCCTCGAGGGTGTCGCGCAACGTGTTGGTCGGCGTGGTGCCGAGCACGCGGATGGCATTGATGAGCCGCTGCCACGCGACGTTGGTCGGAGAATTCGCCGACTGCAGCTGATAGTGCGGCAAGTAGGTGGCGATGTTCGTGGTGTTGAGATAGGAGAGCGCGGAGTTCGAGCCGGTGAACATTGCGCCGCCGCCAACCGGTGCGTTGGGCGTGCGCCAGCGGTCGCCGTTGTTGCTCGGAAACCATTCGCTGACAAGCTGCCCGTTCTCCTGCTGCGAGAGCGAATACACGCCCCAGAGCGCGCCGTTGATGTTGACCCGCGCCATCGCGCCTTTCGGACACGGCGTGTAACGGCTCATCACGCTGAAGTAGATCGGCTCGCGCATGATGGTCTCGTCGCCGAAGGCGTTGTTCAGGTTCAAGGTCTGGTAGCGCAGCAGGTTCGCGTTCGTGTCGCGCCAGTCGAGTTCCACGTTGAGCGATTTCTTGGTGCCGGACGCGGTGTAGGAAGTGTTGCCCTTGTAACGCGCGCCCACGCCGGTGTTGGTCGCGCCGTTGTCGAGCCAGAGGGTGCAGTCCACGCCGTTGGTGGTGTTGCGGGCGTTCATCAGGAGCGTGGCCCAGTTGGCCTGGGTGAAGGTGAAGTTGAACGTGCGGAAGAGCGTGGGGTCGTAAAGCCCCTCCGTCTCCAGCGCGCGGTAGAAGCGCGCGGCGTTCGTGGCCGCACCGGCGGAACGCCACGGGGCGTTCGTCTCCTGATTCCCGGAGATGAGCGCGCCGAAGTTCGTGAGCGTGATCCAGTTCGTGAGGTTGGTGGAGGACTGCACGCGCCAGTCGCGGTCGTGGTCAGCCTCGACGCGGAGCAGCGTGTTTGATCCGGAAAGTTTCAGGCGCACGTCGGCGGCGTGGGCGGCGGTGACGCACAAGAGGAAAGCGACGAGCAGGGCAAGACGTGCCGGAGCGCGGACTTTCCAGTCCGCAGCCACGTGCGACGACAACAGATTCCCAGAACGACCGAGAGCAGTGGACGAAAGTATTTTCTCATCGTGTGGGTTATTGGCCGCCTCTCCCTCACCCCGGCCCTCTCCCGCTGGGCGAGGGAGCAAGTCAGCCAGCGTGGGGTGACGACGAGCGTGTTCGGATGGTTGAAGACTGAATGCCGTTCTCCCTCTCCCAGCGGGAGTGGGCCGGGGTGAGGGAGACAGGCGTGTCCTCGAAGGAATGATCGTCGCCAACGAATTCAGCCCGCCGGTTGCTGAAGCGTGGCTGCGGACAGGCATGTCCGCGCGCCGGAGCGCGGGAGTGCGGAAGAGTTTTTTCATGGGACGAACCGCCCCGCGCTACAAGGTGCCGCGCGGTTTGGAAAGGCCGACATTGGTGGCGCTACCGCTCTGGAGCGCGGCGGCGATCTGTTCCTGGAGCTGCGGAGAGGTCACGCTGCGCGCGCTGCCGTCCGCGAGCGCGAGGTTGCCCTGCTTGCGGATGGTGGGATCCCAAGTGGCGTCAATGGAACCGGCGACGCCCATGTTCCAATACGGGTCCAGTCCGCCCCCGCCGCCGAGCACATGGCCGTCGCCCATCAGCAGGCCCTGCGGCTCGGTCTCCTTCGCGGTCGTGCCGAAGAAGAAGCTCACGTTGTCGTAGCCGGCCAGGAGCGCCCAGGACTCGGCCACGGTCTTGTCTTTGTCGAGCGGGCAGACGAGGACTTTCGGCGTCACCAGTTCGTTCGAGCAGGCGCGGAAATTGTCTGCCCAATCATTGTATTCCAGCGCCTTCATCGCCGCAGTGCTCGCTGCGGGACCGGAGTAGTTCAACGAGGCCACCGTGGTGGCGCTGCCGCCGTCCTGGACCAGGACGTTCCATGGAAAGCCGCCGTTCTGGTCATTGGCCCAGATGCGCAGCGCGAGCGCGCCCTGATGCTGAAGGTTCACGCACTCG
>JANNGC010000410.1:0-2445 GCA_031380445.1 Pedosphaera sp. | reverse complement strand
GCGAGCACCTTCTTCGTGTCGTGTTTGTCCAACTCGATCTTGGCGCGGATGCGGACGTTGTCTTCCGGCTCCTTCAGCAGTTCGACCAAGTTCGCGATGGATTCGCCATCCACCTTCTTCGGCACGAGCAGCGGGCGGCTCGGATACGTGATGCGGTAAATGCGCCCGTGAATCTGGTCGCGGTTCGGGTCGCGCAGATGATGCTGCATGTGGCCGATGATCGCGTTCGCCCAGTCGAGCACGTAGAGCGAGCCGTCCGGCGCGACATCGGCGGCGATGGGCCGGAAGTTCGGATTCTTCGCGTTGTCGTTGTCGAGCATCGGCGGCGTGACCGTGGTGCCGAGGATGCCTGAGCCTTCGTCTGTATTCTTCACGCGGAAAATTCCTTGGAAGCCAATGACGTTGATGTTCAAGAACTCGCCTTGCATGGACTCAGGAAAGTGGCGGCTCGAAAGCATCGCGGTGCCGGGACACGGGCGCGACGGCTGTTTCCAATACGTGTTCATGCCCGGATGACTGCCGGACTCGAGGAAGCCGCTGAAGGCCGGGCCGAAGTAATTCGCGTTGCCCGTGGCGTCGGTGATGAAGTCGTTGCCCCACGCATCGAAGACGCGCCCGTGCGGATTCGCAAAACCGTACGGCACATGGCGGATGAATTTCCCCGTGCGCGGCTCGTAACGATAAATTGCGCCGTTCTGGTTGCGCACCGGCCCAACCGCCGACTCCACGCTGGTGCGATGGAACGTGCCGTCACTCAGATAAATCGCGCCGCCCGGCTCGTAGCAAATCGCGTTCGCGGTGTGATGCGAATCCGCCGAGTCCATGCCGTTCAACACGCGCACCTTCGAGTCCGCTTTGCCGTCGCCATCCGTGTCGCGCAGGAACCACAGGTCAGGCGCTTGCATCAGCAGCACGCCGTCTTTGTAGAACTGAAAACCCGTCGGGCAGTTCAGGTCGTCCACGAACGTCGTCATCTTTTTCACGCTGCCGTCCGTGTTCAGATCGAAGACCAGCAGCTTGTCGCCGTCTTTGCTCGTCGGCGTGCGCTCGGGATAATTCTTCCACGCCGCGACCCAGAGCCGCCCCTTCGTGTCGAAGGACATCTGCACCGGCTTGACCAGTTCGGGGAATTCCTTCTCGGACGCGATGAATTCAATCTTGCAGCCCGGCGGCACTTTCAAATGTTCCAACGCTTCCGCGCCGCCGAGGAACTTGTGCGAGCCGTCAGGATTTTCGCCGGGCTTGTTGCTCTTGATCTCGGTGACAGCGGGCAGATTGCTGTCCGTCACCGCGAGGTCGCCGCCTTGCGCCACGGCCCAGATGCGCGCGTCGCGGTTCGCGGTCATCACGTCGCGCTGCGTCATCTCCTGCTGCATGACTTTGAAATTCGAGATGTGCGGCTCGGGCGGATTGCGGTCGGTGATGAACGGCCCCTTGTTCGGCGCGTAGGCCAGCGCGGAGCGCCCGCCATAGACGTTGTAACCGTCCACGGTGCGATAGCGCGAGAACCAGACCGTGTTCTTCTCGTTGATGGCCGTCCGCAGTTTTTCAAACGCCGCGCCGCGCATCGCCGGAGCCTTCTCGCCATACACCGCCGCGAACATCGCGGGCGCGAGCGCCTTGTAACCGTCGTCGCTCAGGTGCAGGCCGTTGATGGTCAGCGACTCCTTCGCGTCCGCATAGGCCTTCTTCGACGCGGCGAATAAATCCACGAACTGCACACCGTTCGCCTGCGCCACTTCCGCCATCGCCTTCACGTACGGTTCCAACTGCCGGTTGATCGGCGCGGGATCAGGGAAGTTCACATCGCGATGCTTCTCCGCAGCGATGGGCGAGAAGATCACGAGACGTGGTGCGCCTTTGCCGGAGTAGTTCGCCTTCGCGGTGTCTTTGATGAACTTGTCGAGGTCGTCGCGAAATTTCGGCAACCCGGCCTCGCCCTTGAACGACTCGTTGAAGCCGAAGAACGCCAGCACCACGCTCGCTTCGGCGCGCGTGAGCCAGTCGGTGGGCGTACCGAAATTCTCCGAGCGCGGCCGCGTCACCACTTCGTCGGCCGCGTAACCAAGATTGCGGAAGACCAGCGCGTGCTTGGGAAATTTCTCGTAAGTCAGCGCCTCAAAATAACCGGAGTGCTGCATCCGGTCCGCGAGGGTGTTGCCGATGATGGCGATGTGGTCGCCGGATTTGAGTTCCAGTTTCTCCGCCGCGCCGGCAACGGAAGCCGCCGCGCAGACCAAGGCCAGAACGAGCGAACGCATGAGTCGTTTCATAAAATTTGTGTGAGCCGTGAAGTTATCACGGGCAAGGAAAGACGGGCAATGACGATGACGTGTTCACGGCAAATGTGGGTGTCAGGACGCCAGTCCGGTGGGAAGTGCTCGCGCAGAGCGGGCGGCCCGTGCCAACCACGGTGTCAACAAATGCATGGGGCCTTCCGGCGGG
>JANNGC010000548.1:0-5510 GCA_031380445.1 Pedosphaera sp. | reverse complement strand
GGTTTCCGATGGTGAGATAACACCCCAGGGGACGGGCGCGCGCCCCGCGTCGTCCGGGTTCACAACCTTAGCGCTTTGTGCCAAAAAATCGCTGTATCTTATCGCGCGTACGGGGGGCCCCGCGCTCCGATGCGGGCGACTTTGGACTTTGGACTTTGGACTTTGGACTTTGGACCGTATAACGCGCGCCGTGCCGCCGGTGCCTCAACTCACGTTGTCCTCCTCCGTCCGCGATCTGTCGGGCGTGGGATCGGAGCGCGCGACGCAACTGGAGCGGCTAAAAATTTTCACCGTCGAGGAGTTGTTGCTCCATCGCCCGCATCGCTACGAGGACCGGCGGCATTTCATCACCATCGCGGCCTTGCAACTCAAGGAGCCGGCCACGGTGCGCGGAACCATTGTCGCGCAGGGCGTGAAGACTTTTAAGAAAGGCACCCGCTCGGTCTTCGAGATCATCCTGGACGACGGCACGGCGCGGCTGCACTGCCGCTGGTGGAACCTGCCGTTCATGGAAAAGTTTTTCCACGTCGGCGACGAAGTCATGGTCTTCGGCAAACCCAACTCCATCCGTCCGCGCACCATTGATCATCCGGACACGGAAGTGCTGGAGCCGGGCGAGGACGCCTCGATTCACCTCGACCGCATCGTGCCGATTTATCCGCTGACGGAAGGATTGCCGCAGCGCACGGTGCGTTCGCTGGTCTGGCGCGCGTTGCAGCAGTGCGGTGAACTTTTCGTGGAGCCGTTGCTGGTGGAAGGTGGCAGCTTGAAAGTTGGCGAGGAGGCCACGCCCGGAAAACTTTCAACCTTCAACTTTCAACCTTCAACTCCTCTCCCTTCCCGCGCCAACGCCGTCCACATGCTCCACTTCCCGGAGGAGATGGCGGACACGAAAATCGCGCGCCGGCGGCTGGCCTTCGACGAACTGTTCGTGCTGCAAGTGGAGTTGCAAAAGCGCCGGCGCACGCTGGAACAGAACGCCGAGGCGCTGCCGTGCGGCGGGACGAACGCGCTGATGCGGCCCTTTCTCGCCGCGCTCGGTTTCAAACTCACAGACGCGCAGGCGCGCGTGCTCCGGGAAATCCGCCAGGACATGAGCGGACGGAGCGCGGACAGCCATGTCCGCGCGAACTCATCGCCGCCCGGGGTCTCGCCAACCGTCGCGAAAGATGAACACGCGGACTCGGCGGTCCGCGCTCCGATGCGCCGCCTGCTGCAAGGCGACGTCGGCTCCGGCAAAACCGCCGTGGCCGCGTGCAGCGCGCTGATGGCGCTGGAGAACGGCTTCAACGTGGCGCTGATGGCTCCGACGGAAATTCTCGCCGAGCAACACTTCCGCAATTTCACGCGCTGGTTCGAGCCGCTCGGCGTGCGCGTGGAACTGATGACGGGGGCGAGGAAGACGGTTGAGAGTTCTGAGTTGAGAGTTGAGAGCCGGAAGGGGAACGCCGCGTCCGGCTCTCAACTTTTCATCGGCACGCACGCGCTCATCACGCCGTCGTTCGACATGAGTCG
The DNA here is from genome assembly GCA_031380445.1 of Pedosphaera sp. Taxonomy (GTDB): domain Bacteria; phylum Verrucomicrobiota; class Verrucomicrobiia; order Limisphaerales; family SIBH01; genus JANNGC01. Next base: position 3,995 of record JANNGC010000548.1, on the reverse strand, counting down.
GCTCGGTCTCGTGGTCATTGATGAGCAGCACAAGTTCGGTGTGGCGCAGCGCGAGCAACTGGTGCGCAAGGGGCGCTATCCGCACCTGCTCGTGATGACGGCCACGCCCATTCCGCGCACGCTGGGGCTGACGCTCTATGGCGATCTGGATTCGTCGGTGATTGATGAACTGCCGGCGAATCGCGGGCGCATCCGCACCTTTGTCCGCAGTCACGAGCAGCTCGCGAAGGTGCACGAATTCATTCGCGGCAAGCTGCGCGAGGGGCGGCAGGCGTACATCGTTTATGCGCGTGTGGACGTGGCGGACACGGAGGCGGGCATCAAGGCGGTGACGGAGGAGTTCGCGCGGCTGCAAAATGAATTCGCCCCGCACCGCGTCGGGCTGCTGCACGGGAGACTGAACTCGCGCGACAAAGATTCCGTGATGGAAAGTTTCCGCGCGAATCGTGTCAGCGTCTTGCTCGCCACGTCCGTCATCGAGGTCGGCGTGGATGTGCCGAATGCAACCGTGATGGTGATTGAGAACGCGGAGCAGTTCGGGCTGGCCCAGTTGCATCAGTTGCGCGGACGCGTGGGACGCGGCGCGCACGAATCGTTTTGCATTCTGGTCGCGAACTTGAAGACGGAGCACGCCGCACAGCGCCTGCGCGTGATGGAGAAGACGACGGACGGTTTCGTGATCGCCGAGGAGGATTTGAAATTGCGCGGCCCCGGCGAACTGCTCGGCGGCGCGCAAAGCGGCCTGCCACCGTTTCGTTTTGCGGACTTGGGCGGCGATTTGGATTTGGTGGAACTGGCGCGCGCGCAGGCGGCGGCCAGTTTCAAATCTCCTGTCGCAAATTCAAAATGAGTCCAGCGAGCTTGGTTGCAGAGCGCGTTATACCGCTTTCGCCGCCAGGCATTTTTGCCGCAGCCATTGCCAGAGGGGCATCACGAAACCTTCGTCGAAGGGTTTGATCGCCGCGCGCAGCAGCAGGATGACCAGCCACGCCAGGAGCATCGTGATGATCGTGTGGCTGAGGTAGTGGTTGCCGTTCAGCATCTGGTAGAGGCCCATCGTCCAGCCGGCGGCGAGACCGAGGGCGAGGCCGGCGAGTTTTTGCGCGCGGGTGCGGCCCAGCGCGATGAGGCCCATCAGCGCGAACCCGCCGCTGGCGTGCCCCGCCGGCCAGCAGCGGCCCTGGCCGTTGGCTCCGCCGCGGCAATTTTCCGGCGCGCTCTCGAAAAGACCCACGACCGGGCGCGTGCCGCCGTAGCGCTCAAGTTGTCGCGGGCAGAACATGCCGGTCCAGGCTTTGAGCGAGCCGACGAGCGAGGGAATGAGCGTGAGCGCGAGGAAGACGACTGCGAGTTCGCGTTTCGGGAGACGCCAGCGCGGAGCCAGCCAGCGGTGCGGCACGAGCAGCGTGACCAGCACCACGACGCCAAATATTTTTATGAGCCGCAAAGGCCAGTGGTAGAAGGCGGCTTTGGCCAGACCGCTGTGCTGCACCATCCAGCCGCCGGAGTTCGCGTCGTAGAAATGATCCGAGATCCAGGAATCCAGCGGCGTGAACTCCGCCACGACGAGCACGGCGGCCAGCGCCAGCAGCGTGAGGAGCGTCGCGCGTTTCCAGGGAAGGGGCGGCTCGGTGACGGATTCGTTTATCATCTTAGTGATCAGAAAATGTGATTGGCGCCTTCGCGGCGCTGGGTGCGGCGTTCACGCCGTTTTTATGTTCGTAGGTTGAGCCGGCTTCTGACACCAAAAAGTTGTCTGCGGTGAAGCGGCATGAATGCCGCGCTCCACCGACGGCATGGTGCTCATCACCGGCGATGGGCGGCTTCCTTTTCCCCGAAGGGCAGGGGCGAATCCTCCGCGGGCACGGTGGAGGTCACGGCGTTGCGCTGCGCCTCATCGGCCTCATGCCCGCTCAACGCGCCCATCAGGTGATGGCGGAAGGCGTGGCTTGCGGTCTGGTAGTAGGCCACGGTGTCGGCCAGTAAATTTTTGTCCGGCGGACACGGCTTGAACTCCGCGTTGGCGTCTGCCCGTCCATAGGAGCTTTGCTGGCGCACCGGCTTCAAGATTTGCAGGCGGTCGTGCTGGAGCAGGCCGAGCTTCTGGTAATTCGCAATCAGCGCGCGCTCCTCGCCCGGCGGCATGGAGAGGATGTCCTTGCCCCAGAACCGGCTTTGATACGTCCAGTTCAGCAGCCCGAGAATCGTCGGTGCGACATCGATCTGGCTGCACAGTTTCTCCACGCGCTGCGCGCCGACGAGCTGCGGGTTGTAGATGATCATCGGGATTTCGTACTCCTTCACCGGCAGTTCGGCCTTGCCCGCGCTGCCCGCGCAATGGTCGGCCACGATGACAAAGATCGTGTTGGTGAACCACGGCTTGGTGCGGGCCTGCTTGATGAGTTCACCAATCGCGTAGTCCGTGTATTTCACGCCGCCGCGCCGTCCGCTGGTCTTCGAGGGGAGATCAATCTTGCCTTCTGGATACGTGAACGGGCGGTGGTTCGAGGTGGTCATGATGAAGTGGTGGAAGGATTTGCCCTGCGCGTGCGAGGCGTCGGCCTCCTTGATCGCCCAGCGGAACGCGTCCTCGTCGCACGCGCCCCAGGCGTTGGCGAAAGTGATGTCCTCCTTCGGCACCTGCGCGCGGTCCACCACGTCGTAGCCGTTGTGGCCGAAGTAATAGTTCATGTTGTCGAAGTAGCCGTAGCCGCCGTAGATGAATTTGGTGTCGTAGCCGCGCGCGCGGAACACGGAGCCGAGCGTGAAGAGGTTTTCGTTGTGCGGACGTTTGACGATGGACTGGCCGGGCGTGGGCGGCACCGCGAGCGTGAGCGCCTCCATGCCGCGCACGGTGCGGTTGCCGGTGGCGTAAAGTTTGGTGAACAGCAGGCCGTCGCGGGCCAGCGCGTCGAGATTGGGCGTGAGGTTTTCCTGGTTGCCGAACACGCCCAGGTATTTCGCGCTCAGGCTTTCGACGGTGATCTGCATCACGTTCCAACGCTTCGCCGCGCCGTCGTGCGTGATGAGCCGGGCGAGATCGGCGGCGTTCGAGGAGAGGAACTGCGAATTGGTGGTGGTGAGCAACTGGCGCGCGCGCGCGAAGGCCTGCGCATGGTCCAACTGGTCGTAGAAGCGGTCGTAGCGCAGCTCGTTGTTCCGAAACTCGGCGGCGAAGGAATACAGGCCGTTCTTCGCCAGCTCCTGATTGTAGGCGTTGCCGAACTCGGGAACCATCCGGTTGCTCAACGCCAGCGTGGCCAGCGCGGGCAGGGCCAGCAGCGCCGCCGCCCCGGCCCAGCGGCTGCGCGCGGGCGTCAGCGGTTCGGCGGGGCGGTTCAGCCACGGGCGCAGCCCGCCCCATTTCCAGAGCGCGAAGAACACCGCCGTGCTGGCCGAGAACAGTCCGAAGAATATGCGCGGCATGGGATACGACTCACGGATGTTGGCGATGACCTCCGTGGTATAGACCAGATAATCCACCGCGATGAAATTGAACCGCGCGCCGAACTCGTCCCAGAAAAACCATTCCGCCACCGCGTTGAACAGCAGGACGTACGTGACCACGAAAAAGCCCGCGACGAGCAAATAAAAATTTACCCGGTGCGCCAGCCACCGGCGCGGCGCGAGCGCGAGATAGAGCACGAGCGGAACGGCGGCGTACGAAGCCGCGACCAGATCGAAACCCAGCCCGCAGAGAAAGGTGCCAGCCAGCGTCCACGACGCGTGCGCGACGTCGGGCCAGGATTTGGCGAGCAGGGCCAGCCGCGTGAACAGCGCCACCGCCGCGAAGAGAAGGTAAAACAAAACCACGCCGCCGAGCCGGTGCCGGAGAAGGCGCGACCAGAAAATTTTCCTGCATGTCATGCCCCGACCCTGCGCCGGACAGATGAACCGGGCGATGACCGGGCGATGACAGTTCGGTCATTTGCGCGGCACGCGGGTTTTCAACCCGCAGCAACGCACCTGGACCGGGCGTGTCCCTCAACGGAGGG
>JANNGC010000362.1:0-4066 GCA_031380445.1 Pedosphaera sp. | reverse complement strand
CGCGCTCTCCGCCAGCGGTTCCATCACGCGGATGTCGCGTAGCTTGACCTCGCGCAAGGCGGGCATCAGTTCCCACTCACCGCGCGAGTTCAGGATTTGCTTCACCTGTTTGCGGACGTGGCGCGAGCGTTCGGCGTCCGTTTTCAAGCCGCACGGCACGACGGAATTCTTCATGGACTCTTCGACCCCGAGCAGGATGGGCTTGGTCGTGAATAGGCGCTGCTGAACTTTCACCGCCTCCTCGAAAGGATCGCGGCCTTGCTCCGCCGCACCGGCCATGATGCCGAGCAGCGCGTTCCAATCCACCATGCCGCTGCGCGCGAGATGCGCCGGGTAGCCGTGCATCAGGCGCACCTCGTTCTGGTTCACGAGCACGTAGCCAATTTCATCAATGCCGCGCCGGCCCGCGCGCCCGAACATCTGGAGAATCTCGTCGGCCTTGAGCGGGTGCTCGACGAAATCGCGGCGATACGAATCCGCCGCGAGAGTGACGCTACGGAGCGAGAAGTTGATGCCCGCCGCCAGTCCCATCGTGGCCACGACGACGCGCAACTGCCCCGCCTTCGCCAGCGGTTCAATGACTCCCGCGCGCACCGCGTAGCTGAGTCCGCTGTGATGATACGCCACGCGCGACTTCAACATGCGCTCCAGATGCGGCCCGATGATTTGCTTCTGCTCATGCGAGAGGACGAGCGGATTGGGATTCGGCAAGTAGCGCGCAATCTCCGCCGCGAGTGCCTCAGCGCCTTTGCGACGCGGGGCGAAGACGAGCACGGGGCCGAGATTTTCCGCCAAGGCCTTCGCGCAGAAGCGCGGCCAGTAACCGCGCACTTCGCTCGGCACATGGTAACTGAGACTGTCGGCAAAGACTTCTTCCAGCGGCACCGGACGCTCGTCCGTCCGCACGACTTCAGCCTGACGTCCGAGTCGGCGCAGCCATTTCACGATGTCGTTCGGATTGCCCACGCTGCCGCTGAGCATGAGCAGGCGCGTCTGCGGCGGAGCGAGCGCGATGGCGAGTTCGTAATTCAGCCCGCGATCCGGGTCGCCAATCATCTGGTACTCATCAATGACCAGCAGCGTGGGACCGTCGCCCGCGATGAGCCGGTTCTTCTGCGTCTCCAGCGTGGCGACGATGACGGGCGCGTCGAGATTCTCCGCGAGATCGCCGGTGGCGATGCCGACATTCCAGCCGCGTGCGCGCCATTCGGCGAGTTTGTCATTCGCCAGCGCACGCGTCGGCACGGTGTAAATCGCCTGCCCGCGATTCTTCCCGCCGTTCGACCAGAGTTCAAAGATGAGCGTCTTGCCCGCGCCGGTCGGCGCGTGAACGACGACGTCTTTGCCCTCGCGCAAAAGGCTGACGGCCTGCTGCTGCCACAAGTCCGGGATGGTGACTTGATTTAGCGAGGGCGCGTTGTCGAACTGTTCCGCCAGCGTTTGCACGCGCGGAAGATACTGAAGAAGGCAAAAGCACCAAACGTAACTCTATCGAATCTGCCAAACCCAATCGCTTGCTTCCTCGTTCTCTTTGGCCGGCAGCTTTCCGCCATCGTCATTGCGATCCAGTCCCACCGAGTAGAGTACAAATTTGTGATCGTCGAGACGGCGATAGCGCAGCGGCTGACCGTCCATGAAGTCGCTGGGAATGGTCGCGAGGAATTGCGGCGTCAGCTCCGCCAAGGTCTGCGGGTAGGCGCGGTTCGCGAGGTGAAACCGTTCCAGCGCGCAGGCGGTTTCGGCCAGTTTCAAACGCACCTGAGATTGCGGAATCTGGCTGACACAGTTGCTGAAAAAGCTGCCCGGAAATTCCACGATCATTTCATAAAGTTTCGTCCTGTCGCCCGGACGAAATTCCGCCGGCACAAATACTCCCGACGCTTTCCCCTTGGACAAGGCCGCCAGAGCTTCCTCAATCCGCTGATCTCTCGCGATCTCGTTGCGGTAGAACCAGCCCGAAGGTGCGAAGCGTACGTAGAAGGAGAAAATGTCCAGACGCATTTCGCCTGGAACCATCATTTTAGCCCATGACCTTAGAAAGCCGTCGCGATCCTGGAGGATTCGTATCGTGCTCAGATTTTGGAAAGCTGGCTCGCGGCGCAGCGCCCAGGAAAAGTCCGCCACGGGATCGACTACGGCCAGGTGCCGCTGAACCAAGGCGAGTTGCGCGTCGGTCCAGCGATGATCGCTCATGCCTTCCCAGAGCGTTTGCATCGCGCGATGGAGCAATCGCTGGCGCACGACTTGCGAGATGAGGAGCGGTTCGTCCTTCGTCGCGTCGGACAGATGAAGCACCGTCTGCAAATCCGTAAAGGCGGCTTCGTGATTAGTCTGGGCCAGCAGCGCCGCCGCGCGCAGTTGGAACAGGGACGACAACCCTTGCATTACGGAGAGATGAGCCAGCAACGTCAGGGAACCTTCGTCGTAATGAATCGGAAATCGCGAGTGCGGACGGCGGGCGGCGGCTTCGATTTCGCGCATCTCGGCGGCGAATTTGGTGAGGGCCAGCAGGACATCGGCGGCAGCAGATTGTTTCGTGGCGGCAACAGGAAAGTTGTTTTCCAAGCTCTGCGCGGTTCGTTTCTTTCCGTCGTTTGACTCGCCGCGGTAGGTATCTTGCCACGCTTCCAGTTTGATTCTGTCACCGCGTGTCCAATCACCCAGGGTCACAGAATTGAAGCCGTCACGATTTGCCCGAACTCGATGCACTCGATTCCATCCGTTGGTGTCCCGCCAAACCACAGGCCATTTGCCCGGCTCGTATTCGAAGAGTGGCACCAGCAGAGGAGTCATCGCCAAGTTTTGCTCATCCGGGACGGGCGGAGGAATGCACGCGCGGAAATCAAACTGCACACCTCGTGCTTCTGCGGCGGCGCGATATTTTTTCCAGGCGTAGCGACCGCGCCAGTTCTCCACGACGTAGAACATCGCGATCAGCGTCAACACGACGAGCGTGCCGAACACCGCCGCACGCACGCTACGCCAACTGAAAAGCCAGCGGCCAAATTTTTCGAGGAACGGCACCTCGAAATGGCGGAAGATGATCGCGGGAAGTTTCATGCGAAGTAGAAACCCAATTCCAACTGACTGCGGCGGCGCGGCGGCAGGGCTTTGGGCAACTCGGCCCGGCGTTCTGGAGGGAACAATTCCGCCAGCAGGCGTTGCTGTTCACGCCACGCTTCGGCGGCACCCGCATTCATGGCCGTGGCTGGCGCGAGACCAGATGAATCCACCGAGGGCATGGCGAGGTGAAGTCCCAGCATCAGCACCCACGCCGCCGCCAGTCCGATCCACGCGCGCGGTGAGGGCCAGATGAACAAGCGCCAGAACGGGACTGACGTGTCCGCCTTGACCGTGCGCGATCGCGCCGACGCTGCCGCGCTCAAAATCGCGTCGCGCCATTCCGGCGGAACTCGTCTGAGTTCCTGTCGGGCCAGTTGTTGTTCCAAGTCGTTCATTTGATCTCGTCGTAGAGTGGACGCAGCCGGTGGCGCAATTTGTCTATCGCGTAGCGATAGCGGCTGGCGGCGGTGTTGGGCGAAAGGCCGAGCGTGCTCGCGATGGCTTCAAAGGTGAAATCTTCCCAGAGCTTCAGGTGCAGGACGGCGCGCTGTTCCGGCGGCAGTTCGATCATCGCCGCAGCAACGGCTTCACGAAAGGCCCGCTCGTCTGCCGAATTCGGCGGGATGAAAATTGAATCCGTTTCCGCGCCAAAGCGGTCGTCGCGCCGCTCCCGCGCAGTCCCGCGACGCATCAGGTTGATGGCTTGGTTGTGAGCCACACGCAGCAGAAAGCCCCGCTCGTCGTGCACGCTGTCGAGCAAGTTGGGTTGCGTGGCGAGTTTCACGAAGACCTCTTGGAGCACGTCGCGCGTGTCCGTCTCGTTGCGCGTGAGGTTCAACACGAACGAGAACAACGCCTGGGCATGAGCGTCGTAGAGTCGCGCGAGTTCGAGAGCCATTCTCAATGAGACAAAGCCGCCGGGGAAAGTTGTCTAGGAAATTTCTGCGCAGACCTTTTCCGATGAGCGAGGTGTGGCGTGTGAATCAGAAGGGCGCAACTTGAC
>JANNGC010000355.1:0-6202 GCA_031380445.1 Pedosphaera sp. | reverse complement strand
GGACGTTTTGTTTTTGGAATTTCGACTCACACGTCCGGTTTATTCTTTTACCAAAGTTCCCGTTCCACGGCGCAACGTGACGTATCGAACCGCCGCGCCGCCGGGAAAGTGTTCCTCCACGCCATCCGGCCAGCGCACGCGGATGGAATCCACCGCGCTGACTTTCCCGAGGCCGAACTGCACGCGAGGATCATTGCTTGAAGCATAACTGTAAGCCGGCTGCACCAGCCGCCACACGCGCCGCCCGCCTGCTTCCAAAATCACTTCGGCGCCGTACGCGTCGCGACCGCCGAGCGCAGGATCAATCGCGCGCACGCCGAGCCAGTGGCCGCGCGGCGCGGCGGTGTTGCGCAGCAGACGCGCGGGGCTGGCGAGACCGACGAGCAGCAAGTCCGTCGCGCCGTCGTTGTCAAAGTCACCGGCGACCAAGCCGCGCCCGACCCGCGCCTCGCCGCAGAAGGCGGAGTTCGCCGCCGAGATTTCGCGGAAGCGTCCCTCGCCGCTGTTCGCGAAAAGCTGCGCCGGCTCGGCGTAGGCTGACCAGAACGGCGTGACACCCGGCGCAAGCTTGGGCGGCGTCCTGGTCGCGCGGCGGCGAATCCGCCCATTCGCCACGGCGAGATCGAGCGCGCCATCGTGATTAAAATCCGCGAACACCGCGCCGAATCCCGTGCCATGCCACGGCGTGCTCAACAAGCCGGACGGCCCGGTGAAATCTTGAAACAACCCGCGCGGCCCCTGTTTCCACAGCGTGTGATTCTCCTCGCCGAGATGGGGGACGAACAAATCAAACCATCCGTCGCCATCCGTGTCGCCGAGGGCGATGCCCATGTTCGCCGCCGTGCCGCCTAACCCGGTGTAGGCGACGCCGCGCGCGACCGCCTCTTCCTTGAAGGCACCATTGCGCTGATTGACGAACAGCCGGTTCGGCAGCCCGTCGTCCGTGATGAAAATGTCCGGCCAGCGGTCGCCATCGAAGTCGGCGCAGACGATTTGCATGGCCTTGCCCGGCGCTCGCGCGAGGCCGGACGAAACCGTCACGTCCGCAAAACGCGGCGACACTCCCGCGCCCGCGCCGAGATTGCGATAGAGCCGTGTGATGGTGGGATGAAACCCATGCGGCCCGCAGAAATCCGGCAGTCCTTTCGCGTCCGGACATTTCTGCGTGGGATCCAAATCGAGATAGTTGCCGATGACGAGATCCAGCCAGCCATCCCGGTCGTAGTCGAAGAACGCCGCCGGCACGCTCCAGTTCGCATTGGTGATTCCCGCCGCCACCGTTACGTCAGTGAACTTCCCCTGCCCTCCGTTGAGGAACAGTCGCACCCCGTCGTACTCGGTGATGAGGACTTCAGGCCGTCCGTCGTTGTTGAGATCGCCGATGGCCACGCCCTGCCCGTGGCCCGCCACGTCCAGTCCGGAGCCGGCGCTCACGTCGCGGAAGCGTCCGTCGGCCTGCTGATGGTAGAGGCGGTTGCTGGCGCGGTTGGTGGGGTGCGCGTTGTGAATCAAGTAGAGGTCGAGCCGCCCATCGTTGTCGAAATCGAGGAACGCCGCGCCGGAGCCAATGGACTCGTAGAACAAGAAATTCCCCGGCGCATCCGCCTGATGCACAAAGTCCACGCCAGCGGACACGGTGAAATCTTCAAGCCAGTTCGCATCCGCGCCGACGTGATGCTGCGGTTTGGCGGACGATGGCTTCTGTCCGCAGCCCGCGCTCAACACGAGCGCCAGCAGCCACAGGCCCAGCCCGCCGCGAAACATCCGGCCGGAATTTTCCAACGCGCGCACGCCGGAGCCTAGCGCGGACCTCCGCCGCGTGAACAGACGCAATCCTGAATCCCGTGCCCGCAGCATGCTTTCCGGGAGTGCGATAAAAACTGATGGGCTGGAGCGCGGCGTTCACGCCGCTTCAAGCCACGTCCGTCAGAGGATTTCGCAAGTTCGAGCCGCGTCGCCACTGCGGACGGTGAAGCGGCGTGAACGCCGCGCTCCGTTGTGGTCTGTCCACCGCCTTCGATCCCGACTGCTCCGTGGCGGCGACGTTGACTTTCGCCCGTGTCTGAAACACCCTCGCGCATGAGCAAAATCGTTCTCATCATCCTCTCCCTGCTGTTGCCGCCGCTCGCCGTTTATCTCGCGACCAAGTCCGGCAAGCAGACCATCCTGAATATCGTGCTGTGCATCTTCTTCTGGATTCCCGGCATCCTGCACGCGCTCTACGTGGTGCTGAAGTGAGCGGGTCTCGGGGGAGCACCGGACAGCCATGTCCGGTGTCGCGAAACCTGACCAACAATCACTGCTGGAAACATTCGGCCCCTCTCACCCCGTCCTGACGCCATGCCGTTGATTTAAAATTTTATGTCCACTCGCCTCATCCTGCGACGGCTTGCCACAGGCGCGTTGCTCACTTTCGCCGGGGCGCTCCACGCGGCGACGGAAAGCGCGCTCCCGGCCAAAGTAAATTTCAACAAACACGTCGCGCCCATCCTCTACCAGAACTGCGCCACCTGCCATCGCCCCGGCGAAGTTGGCCCTTTCCCGCTGACCAGCTACGAGGACGCCAAGAAGCGCGTGCGCCAGATCGTGGACGTGACTGGCTCAGGCCAGATGCCGCCGTGGCACGCGGATGCCGCGTCGCCCGCCATGTCAAATGACCGCCGCCTGACCGCGACGCAAATCGCCACGCTCGCCCGCTGGCAGGAACAAGGCGCGCCCGAAGGCGACCTCGCGAAGAAACCCGCGCCGCCGAAATTGCCCGCGAACTTCAGCATCACCAAGCCGGACTGGGAATTCACCATGCCCGAGCCGTACGTCGTGAAAGCCGCCGGTCGCGACGTGTATCGCAACTTCGTCCTCCCGCTGAACTTCACCAACGATCAATGGGTCACCGGCATTGAGCTGCGCCCCGGCGCGCCGAACGTCGTGCATCACATCCTCGTGTTCATCGATCCCACGGGCGAAGCGTTGAAGCGCGACGAGGCCGATCCCGACGTGGGCTACAATGGGTTCAATGCGAGCGGGCTGAAATTCATCGTCGCGTGGGCGCCGGGCGGCGGCACGCTCACGCTGCCGTCCGATCTCGCGTGGAATTTTCCGAAGGGCGCGAACCTCGTCCTGCAAACGCACATTCACCCGAGCGGCAAGCCGGAGCAGGAAGCCACCACGGTGCGTTTGAAATTCGGCAAGGCAGCGCCCGCGAAGAGTTACACCACCATCAACATCCCGCCGAACTTCGGCGTGCTGAAAGACATCTACATTCCCGCCGGCGAATCGAATTTCGTCATGCGCGATTCCTTCGTGCTGCCCGTGGATGGCGAGGCTTTCGCCGTGGGCGGACACGCGCACGAGATTGGCCGCAGCCTCCAGATGACCGCCACCTTCCCCGACGGCACGCAGAAGCTGCTGTTGAAAATCTCCGACTGGGATTTCGCGTGGCAGGAACAATACGAATACCGCAACCGCATCAAGCTGCCCAAAGGCACCAAGCTCGAAACCGTGGTGAGTTGGGACAACTCCGCCGCCAATCCGCGCAACCCGCACAGCCCGCCGCGCGACATCAGTTGGGGCGAGCAAACCACGAACGAGATGGGCAGCGTCGTCGTCGCTTTCATCCCCGCGAAGAATGAAGACATCGCCGTCGTGCGCGCCGCGCTGGAGGATCACGTCGCTGATCAGGTGATTGATCTCGGCATGGCGCCCGAAGTGAAACGCAAATTCCCGCGCGCCCTGCGCGACGGCCTCAAACGCATCAAGGACGGCGCGCTGCTCCTCGACGCCAATCAGGACGGCAAACTGGAAGGCGACGAACGCATCGTGGTGCGCGGGATGATCAAGGCCACGGGCTTGTCGAAGGGAATTTTGGACGCTTCACCGTGATGGAGGCGGGCCAGCGGGGTTCAAGTCCGCCAACTGAACACCGCCCGCGCGCCGCGAACAAATCGTTTTACACCGGGAACGCGCTCCCTATATTTCGCCCCTTGGTTGCCGGCGTGGCGGAATTGGCAGACGCGCTAGACTCAAAATCTGGTTTCCTTACGGAAGTGTGGGTTCGACCCCCTCCGCCGGTACCAACCAAGCCTCAGAAAACTTTCTCCCGTGGGACTCGATTCACCCCTGCCAGCGCGCTTCCTTGAGGACGAACGGCTTCTTCTTCACGCGCGGCAGCGCGGACATTTGCTGCAACATCCACAGCAGATCGGGCGCGGGAAACGGCTTGAGCAAAAATCCATCGGCGCAGGAGTAGTCGGCGGCGGCGTGGCCGGTCATCAGCACGCGCGGAATGCGAGCGGTCGCGGGATCAGCGGCGAGCGCGCGCAACACATCCGAGCCGGCCATATCGGGCATCACCCAGTCGCAGAGCACGACCAAGGGCTGAATTTCGCGCGCGAGCCGTAGTCCGTGGAAAGCATGGTGCGCGACCGCCGTGTCGTGACCGGCGGTTTGAAGGATCTCCTTCACCAGCTCGGCCAGCACAGGATCATCGTCAATAATGAGGACAGGGGCGCCCAATTGCATCCGCGCTCATCGGCGGAGTCGGGGGAAAACTTTACTGCGGCCCGTACGGAACCCATCTGCGGAAACATCAATTCCAGAAAGAATTAACCGCGGAAGACCCCGAAAACACGGAAGGGGCGAAGCGGATTTTTTTTGTGTTTTCGGGGTCTTCCGTGGCTCCACCTCTGGAGCCGGACTGAACCAGCGGCGTAAGTCACTCCGTCGCCAGCGCCGGCCAGATTTCCTGCTGGGGCACCGCGAGACCGCGCGCGCGGAGAATATTGAAGCGTTGCGCGGCGTTGACCAACCGTTGATCTGCGGCCACACACCAGAACTGCCCGGCAAACTTGCTCACGTTCAGCCGCGTGAAGACGGAGCGCAGCCGCGCCTTTTGTTCGTCGAGCGGGTGAATCAGCACCAGGCCCGCCTCGATCAAAGTCTGTTTTGTTCCCAGGCTGCACTCCACGCCGCTGACCCTCGCGCGCAGCTCGCCAGACGCACTGACGAAGATGCGCTCCACGCACAACGGCGCGGAGTCTGGATCAACTACTTGGATCGTGGCGCACATGAGTTGATGTGTTTGTAGCGGGCCGCGCGCGCGTTGCCACAAAAATTTCCGCCGCGCGCATGAATTCTTTTTTCCAATTCATGCTCCATCCTGAATTCATGCGAGAGCAAAAAGGCCCGTGCGCGCGGCGACCGTGATGACAACGTGCGGCCAGTTTGTAATTGGCAGGGGCTACTGAACCAGAGCGGTCCCGGCAAATTATGACGGCCTGAACCAAGCTCGCGCCACCCGCCGGTTACAAACCGGCGGCACGTCGCGTTGAACCTTTTCTCGCCGCGCGCATTCCACTCCCCGTAAATGCTGGTTGTGCCTGGCGACGAATCACTGCCCGTGGCCGCCGCGCGCGCGGGAGATCCCGCCGCGTGGGACGCGCTCTTCCGCCGCTACCAGCTTCCGCTTTACGTCTATGTGTTTGAACTGCTGCGCCATGAACAGACCGCGCTCGACGCGGTGCAGGAGACCTTCATCAACGCCGCGCGCCACCTCGCCACACTGCGCGACGACGCGAAGTTCGGCTCCTGGCTCTTCGGCATCGCGCACCAGAAATGCGCGCAGCACTGGCGCAAGCCGCGCCGCGAGGAACCGCTGGATGAATCATTCTTCGAGCAACCGGATGATGAGCCTCTGCCCGCCGACCTGCTCATCCGCGCCGAGCAGGAGGAGGAACTGATGACCTTGCTGAACCAGCTCACCGAGCCGCATCGCGCCGTGCTGCTGCTGCACTTCCTCGAAGAATTTTCGCTCGAAGAAATCGCGGGCATCACCGGCGTCGGTCTCGGCACCGTGAAGTCACGATTGCACTACGCGAAGAAATCCCTGCGCGAACTGATCACTGAAAGGACGACATGAAGACTCCCCGTGGAATTTTGCTGGCCCGCCATCAGGCGGTGACGCCGAAGCTCGACGACGTGCGTCAAGCCGCGCTGACGGCTCTGCCGTCAGCTAGTGGGGCATCCGTCCCGGCTGCCGCCCGTCCACTGGCCGTCTCGGCTGGTGGTTCTTCAGCCGGGACGGCCCAAGGACTGTGGCAGGCGGGACGCCTGCCCCACTAGCTGACGCTGACGGCAGAGCCGTCAGTGCGGTACGACGCAAGTCGTCGAGCTTCGGCGTCGCCGCCTGATGGCGGGCCAGCAAAAT
>JANNGC010000347.1:0-8227 GCA_031380445.1 Pedosphaera sp. | reverse complement strand
CCGCTCATGCGCGAGAGCCTCGCGCTGCTGCACGGTCAGCCGAAGGCTGAACTGCTCTGGGCCAGCGTGCGCGAAGTGCTGAACATCTGGCACGCCGACCGCACGGGCTGCCGCATCGTCACGGTGCCGCATGACATTCTGAACAAGGCGCTGAAGATGGCCGGCATGGATCTCGCCGCGCTCTCGCTCGATACGGTGAAGATGTTCGCGTCGGACGCGCAGGCGGCGGGGTTTTCGGTTTAGCCGCGAGAGAACGCAGAGAGCGCAAAGAAGGCGAACGGAGCGCGGCCTTCAGGCCGCTTCACGCCTCGCCACGAGATGACTCTTGAATTGCCAGACACCTTCCTGCTGCGAACGCTGAAGCGGCGTGAACGCCGCGCTCCGGTCACACAGATGAATCTCTTTGCGTTCCTTGCTTTCTTTTGCGGCAATTCGCCCCGATGAAAATCGCGCTCGCGCAAATCAACACCACCGTCGGCGACCTCGCCGGCAATGAGGCGAAGATTCTCGCCGCCTACCGGCGCGGCGTGGAGGCGGGCGTGGAACTGGTGGTCTTCCCAGAACTCGCCGTCACCGGCTATCCGCCGCGCGACCTGCTGCTCAAACGCCATTTCGTGCAGCAGAATCTCGAAGTGCTGAACCGTCTCGCCGCCGCGACCGGCCAGACCGGAATGCTCGTCGGCTTTGTCGGACGCAATGAGGCGGGCGTGGGGCGCGAAGCGACCAATTCCACCGCGCTGTTGCAGAGCGGAAAAATTGTCGCCACGCGCAGCAAGACCCTGCTGCCGACTTACGACGTGTTCGACGAGGATCGTTACTTCCAGCCCGCGACCTCGAATGCGCCGGTGGATTTCAACGGACGCAAAGTGGGCCTGACCATTTGCGAGGACGTGTGGAACGACGAGGCGTTCTGGGACGAGCGCCGCTACCACGCGAACCCGCCCGCGCAACTCGTCGCGGCGGGTGCGACGATTCTTTTCAACAACTCGGCCTCGCCGTGGCATCTCGGCAAGAACGAGACGCGCCACCAGATGCTCTCGCAACTGGCGGCCAAGACCGGGCGCCCACTCGTCTATTGCAACCTCGTCGGCGGGAATGACGAACTCGTGTTCGATGGCGCGAGCGTGGTCTTCAACTCCCAGGGCCAGCTCGTCGCGCACGGCAAACTGTTCGAGGAAGATTTTCTCGTGCTCGACCTCGACACCGCGCAACCGGTGCTGCCGCCGGTGGTTTGCGGCGAGGAGAAAGTTTATCGCGCGCTCGTGCTGGGCTTGCGCGACTACCTGCACAAGTGCGGCTTCAAGTCCGCCGTGCTGGGTTTGAGCGGCGGCATTGATTCCGCGCTCGTCGCGGTGCTCGCCGTGGAAGCGCTCGGGAAGGAAAACGTGCGGGGCGTGTCGCTGCCGTCGCAGTTCTCGTCACAAGGCAGCCTGGATGACGCGCGCATTCTCGCGGAGAACCTTGGCATCCGTTACGACGTGGTGCCGATTCAACCCGCGTTCGAGGCCGTGAAAGGCCAGCTCGGCGGTGTGTTTGCGGGACTGAAGGAGGACGTGGCGGAGGAGAACATTCAGGCGCGATTGCGTGGCGTGATTCTCATGGCCCTGTCGAACAAGTTCGGCTCGCTGCTCCTCACCACCGGCAACAAGAGCGAGATGGCCGTGGGCTACTGCACGCTCTACGGCGACATGAGCGGCGGCCTCGCCGTGATCAGCGACGTGCCGAAGATGATGGTCTATCGCGTCTCGAAGTGGATTAACCGCGAGCGGGAAATCATCCCCGATGCCTCGATCACCAAAGCGCCGTCCGCCGAACTGCGTCCCGACCAGAAAGATCAGGACTCGCTGCCGCCCTACGAAATCCTCGACGCCATCCTCGAAGAGTACGTGGTGAATTTGAAGACGACGCGCGACATCATCGCGCTGGGCTTCGACGAGGCGACGGTGAAGCGCGTGGTGCGGCTGATTGATTTCTCCGAATACAAGCGCCGCCAGGCCGCACCGGGTTTGAAGGTGACGAGCAAGGCGTTCGGTGTGGGCCGGCGCATCCCCATCGCGCAGCGGTATCGGGATGTGTGACGCATGAGCCAGCCCGCTCCAGTTCCAAGTTCAGCGGAGCAGACGCACCGGGACTGGGCGCGGCAGGTGATTCACGGCGAGTATCATCCGCACATTGACGGCCTGCGCTGCCTCGCGGTGCTGCCGGTGTTTCTCTACCACTTGCAGATGAGCCTGTGTCCCGCCGGTTTTCTGGGCGTGGACGTTTTTTTTGTCATCTCGGGCTACTTGATCTGCGGCGGCATCCTGCGGGATTTGCGGGCGGGGAAATTTTCCATGCGCGCGTTTTACTTTAGGCGCATCCGGCGGATTTTCCCCGCCTACTTCGCGGTGGTGATCGGTGTGCTGCTGATGGGCGTGGCGGTTTATCACTGGGCGCGCATTGTGCCGCTGGCGCAGACGGCGCTCTTCAGCGCGCTGTTTTCCAGCAACCTCTACTTCTGGCTGGACATGGGTTACTTCCAGCCGAACGCGCACGGCAACGCGCTGCTCAATCTCTGGTCGCTCGGCGTGGAGGAACAGTTCTACATCGTCATCCCGCTGGCGCTGCTCGTGATTTGGAAAATTCGTCGCGCGCTGGTGGTGCCGGTGCTGCTCGCGGCGGGCCTCGGCTCGCTCGCGCTCTGCGTGTGGCTGGGTCAGAAGGGGCAGTCCACCACGGCCTTCTACATTCTGCCCACGCGCGGATGGGAACTGCTCGCCGGGGCGCTGCTGGCGGCGGCGCCGGCGGTGAAAAAATCCGCGCCGTCCATATGGCTCGCCGCGCTCGGTCTCGCGCTGGTGATGCTTTCCTTCTGGAGTTTCAGCACGGCGAAGACGTTCACCTGGGGCGGGACGAGCGTGGAAATCATTCTGCCGTTCGTGGGCCATCTCGGAGTCAGCCCGTTTCCCGGTTGGGTGAATCTGCCGGTCATCATCGGCAGTCTGCTGCTCCTGCGGCACGGCGACGCCGGACTGGTGGGACGGTTGCTCGGCGCGCGGCCGCTGGTCGGCATCGGGAAAATTTCTTACTCGCTCTACCTCTGGCACTGGCCGGTGATCGTCTTCGCGCGCTACTTGAACTACGAGCATCAGGGCGTGTTCGCGTCAGTCTTGATGGTCGCGATTTCGTTTCTGCTCGCGTGGCTTTCGTGGCGGTGGATTGAAATGCCGGTGCGGCTGAGTCCGAAGTTCACCGCGCAGCGGGCGTTCACCTTCGCCGGCGTGGGCATGGCCGGGTTGATCGCGTTGTGTGCGCTGCTGGTTGGGACGCAAGGTTTCCGTGAACAACTGCACCAGCGCGCCAATGCCTTCGCCATTCCGCCCCGGCCCTTCCTGAGCAACTTGGAAAAGTTCGCGCCGCGTCCGCCGGATTTTCAACCGCCGCCGCTCCCCGCACTGGACGCGCGCTACATCCACACGCTGGGCCGGACGGGAACGCCCCCGACGTTCTGCCTGCTCGGCGACAGTCATGCCGAGGCGCTCGCGCCGGGACTGGATGTGGTGGCAACGGAGCAAGGACGCGCGGGAATTTACGTCGCGTTCAAGATGCACCCGTATGTTCAGGAAGGCCGCGCGAGCCAGGAACGGCGGCTGCTCGACTGGGTGGCCGCGCATCCCGACGTGCGGGATGTTTATCTCGTCGCGCGGTGGATTCAACATTTCAAAATCCTCAAGGGACTTCCGAAGCTGGGCGACAAGGGGCGGGTTGAACCCGTGGAGTTGTCGCCCGCGAATGCGCGGACGCTGGAGGAGGACTTGCGCCGCACCGCGCAGTGGTTCGCCCGCCACGGCAAGCGCGTGCTGGTTTTTTCGACCGTGCCGGAATACGGCTACACCCCGGCGGACATCATGGCCCGCGGCCAGATGGTGCCGCTGCATTATCCGGTGGAAATTTCTCGGGCGGATTACCAGAGCCGTCAGGGCGCGATCCTTGGTGTGTTCGGGCGATTGGAGAAGGAGGGTTTGCTCACGGTCATTCCGTTGCACGCGGGATTGTTTGCCGGAGACGACAGCGTCTTCATGAGCGCGGAGGGGAAGGCGTTTTATTCGGACGGCGATCATCTGACGCCAGCGGGTGCCCGGCGGGCGGCGGAGGCGGTGGCGCCGTTGTTGTGGCGATGAGTGCCGCGTGAAGCTGCGCGGCGTTTTGAAAAAGTAATCAGTAATCAGTGAGGCAGTAATCAGTCCGCAGCGTGCGAATGTTCCTCAGTGTTTCACTGACCACTGATTACTTCCCCCTACGGCTCCAGCACGACGTGCTTAATCTTCTGCCGCTTCCAAGTGTAGGTCACATGCACGCGGCCGTCGCGCGTCTGGATCATCGCGGGATAAGAGTATTCGCCCGACTCGTTCTCCAGCGTCACCACGTTCGTCCAGTTCACACCGTCGCGGGAGGAGGCGATGCTCAACGGCGTGCGTCCGCGCGGCGTGTTGTTGTAGATGAGCAGCGCGCGTCCGTCCTTCAGGAGAATGGAGTCCACGCCGGTGCTGGGGTTCGGCAGCGCGGTGGCGCGCATGGGGGAGAAAGTCTTTCCGCCATCGAACGTCCAGCATTCGGTCACGCGGCCCTGACGGCTGCGGTTGAGCAGTTGGATGCGCTCTGGCGACCACGCGAGAATCGTCGGCTGAATCGCGCCGAATTCTTTTCCATCGTTCAACGCCTCCGTGCGCGTCCAGGTCCGGCCGAGGTCGCGGGTGAATTCCAGATGCGCGCGCCAGCCGTCGTGCTCGCTGCTCGATCCGCACCAGAGCGTGTCGCCAATCATCACGGGCTTCGCGCGGATGGGGCCGAGAATGTTCTCCGGCAAACGCTCGGGCTTCGACCACGTGCGGCCCGCGTCTTCTGACTTCATCAACATGCCCCACCACTTCGAGGGGCTGGGGCCGACTTTGTAGAAGAGCAGCAGCGGGCCTTTGGGTGATTGGAACAAGACGGGATTCCAACACGGCCAGCGCGTGCCATCCGCCTGCACGCCGGTGGCGACTTCCACGGGTACGCTCCACTTCTTCCCGTCGTGGCGCGCGGTCCAGATGGTCACGTCGGGGTGGCCTTCGTCGGTGCCGCCGAACCAGGCGGCCATCAAGCCGGACTTGGTTTCAACGAGGGTCGAGGCGTGGCACGAGGGGAACGGCGCGCGCTCGTAGATGAACTCCGCGTGCTTCACCACCAACTGCGTGCGCGCTGACGTGGCGCAGCCGAGCCACAGCAGCGGCAGCAGGCACGCAACGAGAGCAGCGCCCTTCAATCTCATCACTTCTTCGCCGCCACCGCTTTCGGCTTCGTCAGCATCTCCCAGTCATCCGTGCGGAACGGAGTCGCCGGCAGGCCGTCCTTGTTCCAGAGATTCACCACCGGGAAATCCGCCCAGCCGTAGCGCACCGCCTTCGGCTCCGCGACGCTCGGGGCGGTCACCACCACTTTGTCGCCTTCGATCTTCGCGGTGGCCCAGACGAACTTCTTGTCCTCACCCGCGATGGCGAAGCCCGTCAGTTCCCCACCGCGCGCTTCCAGTCCGCCGCCCACGCTGTTGAACGTCAACACCGCCTGCCCATCCTTAAACTTCACCGCCTTATACTCCGGCCCGTTCGCCACAATTTTCTCCCCATACGCAATCTCCCGCGCCAGCAACGCCAGACGCGCGCCCACCGGCTGCTTCTTCGTCGGATGAATGTCGTCCTTCTCGCCGACATCGGTGATGACGGCTTGGCCCACCTTCTTCAGATTCTTCGTCGCGAGCCACTGGGCTTCGCGCAGTTCCGCCCAATCACTCTCCACCGGCGTGGCCGTAATCTCCGCGAGCGTGCGCTTCTTGCCCTTGTCGAAGGAGGCGAGCTGCACTTCGAGGAAGGTGAAGTTCTGGTCCCAGTCCGCGCGCCAGTTGCGAATCATGTCCGCGAACAGCCGGCGGTATTGCCACGCCCGGCCCGCGTTCGACTCGCCTTGATACCAAATCGCGCCCTGCACCGCGTAAGGAACAATGTTCGCAATCATCCCGTTGTAGAGTTCCGACGGTTTCCAACTGGTGCCGGGCCGGCGCTTCGTGAACGCCTGTTTCTCCAGCGCCGCCGCCGCCTTGTCCTTCTCCCACTGCGCGATGGCCGCCTGCGCCTTTTGATTCGAGGCCTCGAACGTGTCGAGAATGTCCTTCTTGTATTCCGCATTCCCGGCCAGAACCGCGTCGCTCATCCAGACCTCGGCGGGCGAGCCGCCCCACGACGTGTGGATGACCCCCACCGGCACGCCCAGCGCCTTCTGCAAATCGCGCGCGAAATAATACGCCACCGCCGAGAAGCCCGGCACCGACTCCGGCCCGCACTCCACCCACTTGCCGTTCACGTTGTTCGTGGGCGCGTTCAGCTTCAGCTTCGGCACGGTGAAGAGCCGGATGTTCGCGTTCGCCGAGGTCGCGATGTCATTCGCCGCCTCGAAGCTGCTGCGCAGGGGCCACTCCATGTTCGACTGGCCGCTGGCGATCCAGACCTCGCCCACCACCACGTCCTCGCGCTGGATCAACGTGTTCTTGCCGCCGCGCGTGGCCGTGACCTTGAGCGCGCCCGCCGGGCCGGGCTGCAAGTTCTTCAACTTCGCCACCCACTGCCCGTTCTTCACCGTCACCGTGTCCTTTTTGCCGGCGAACTCCACCGTCACCTTGTCCCCGTCATCGCCCCAGCCCCAGATGGGGACGGTGGCGTGCTGCTGGAGGACCATGTGGTCGGTGAAGAGGTTGTGGAGCCGGAGTTCGGCGCGGGCGACGAAGGCGCTGGCCACGATGAGCAGCGCGCAAAGAAGGGTGCGTGGAATCATCCCGAGAGTCAGGAGGATTTGCGGCGGGGCGTCAAGGCTGGGGGTGGGGCGAAAGCGTCATCTCATCTTCGAGAGCTGGGAAAACATGATGGCGATGAAGATGGCTGGACCCAACAACGCGCTGATCTTCCAGGCCCCCATCGTCAATAGGACAATCTGATTCACGGCCACGAACAGGGTGTAGGTGTAAACAGCCCACCGCCTCATCCTCCAAAGGCCGACCATGCACACCAGCCCGATGACACAGTTCACCACGAGCAAGGGCGGATACCATGCGCCGACGGTCCGGGCCGTGCCGGTGATGATCAGGGGCAAAGCAATCCCTAACCCCGCAAACATGAGGACGCAGATGATCGTGATTGGGAGCGTGCGCGGAGGATTTCCGGAGGTTTCACTCATGCCGCGCAGTCAATCACCCCCGTCTGCGCTTGGCAAAACCAATCCCGGCGGGCGGCCTTGTCCGCCATGAAAATGGGAGGAGGCCCATTCACACGACACGCTGGAATCTTTCTCGGCTGGCTCCTCTCCCTAACCCTCTCCTCGCTCGTGCCTCGCGAGAAGAGGGGATTCGCGTTGGGTGTGCGAGGCGTCCTGCCTATTTCAGCTTTTCAGCTTTTCAGCCTTTCAGCCTTTGTTAGTTTGCGCCCCTCATGTTTGACCCGATTCGCGCCCAGATCGACGCCACCGCCGCCAAGACGGCGCAGCTCCGGAGGTTTCTTTGACGTCGCCAGCGCGCAGAAACGCCTGAGCGAACTCGAATCGCTGATGAGCGCGGAGTCCTTTTGGAACGTCCGCGAGCAGGCCCAGAAACTGGTGGACGAGGGGGCGCGATTGCGCAAGCGCATTGACCCATTGCTGTCCGCCGAGAAGACGGTCGAGGATTTCCGCGTGATGGTGGAACTGGCCGAGTCGGAACCCGTCGCAGAGCAGCTTCCCCACTTGCAGGAATTGGAACGGGACCTCGCGCGGCTGGGGCGGGACTTGGAGGCGTTGGAGCTGAAGGTTTTTCTCAACGGGCCGCATGACGCGCGGAATGCGATCTTCAGCATTCAGGCGGGCGCGGGCGGGACGGAGGCGCAGGATTGGGCGGAGATGTTGTCGCGGATGTACGGGCGGTGGTTTGATTCGCGCGGCTGGAAGTGGGAGGTGACGGACGCGTTGCAGGGGGATTCGGCGGGGTTGAAGAGCGTGACCTTCCGCGTGGAGGGGGAGAACGCGTATGGTTTCGCGAAGGCGGAGCGCGGAGTGCATCGCTTGGTGCGCATCTCGCCGTTCGATTCGAACGACCGGCGGCACACGAGCTTCGCCAGCGTGGATGTGATCGCGGAGTTGAGCGACATCATGGAGACGGACATCGTGATCCCGAAGGTCGAGATCCGGCGGG
>JANNGC010000342.1:0-2494 GCA_031380445.1 Pedosphaera sp. | reverse complement strand
TCACGATTGCGTGTTCGTCGCCGCCAGCTCGCGCCGCGTGAACATCCAGATGCCGAAGAGCGCGACCCCGCCGCCCAGCACCAGCACGATTTGCCCGAACGCCGCCAGCACCGTCAGCCACTCGATGCTGCGCCCCGTGCTCAACGCGTCCACCGGCGAGTAGCCCTCGACCATTTTGAAAATCGAGAGCAGCCCTTTGAACAGCAACACCACGGGCGCATCGATCACCGATTTGCCCACCTCGCCCGTCTCCTCGTTCACGCCCATGACCGTGCCTGACTCGACCACCGACGCCAGCGTGCCGCTCGACAGCGCGACCAGCATCAGGCTCGCCGAGACAAACGCCGCGACCGGGAACGACAGGAAGCTCGCCGCCGCCAGCCCCAGCGCCGCCAGCAGCGCCAGCCAGAACAGGATGATGAGCAGCGCGCGCGCGAAATTGATCCCGAAGCTGCCCTCGCGATAGAGAATCTCGAAGCCCTCATCATTCGGCACGATGAGCATCACGTTGTCGCGGTTTTCCAGGTTCACGGTCAGCACGCCCTTCTCGTTCCACAGGTTCGGCGCGATTTTAATTTCGTGAAACGAGTTGTCCGAGAGCGAAAGATACTGCCGCTCGTGGCGCGGCGAATCGGGATCGCCGACATCAAGAACCGTGCGAAACGTGCCGAGCATGTTCGTGCTCGCCGCGTGAAACTTCAGCCGCACGAACAGCGGCTCGTCGCGCAGCAACGCCGCCCGGTAGCCCAAGTCCATCGTCCAGCGCCGCATCGTGTTCGGCATGAGGCCGCTCACCTTCAGCCGCTCGCGGATGATTTCCTTCGCCGCCGCCGCCGCCGCCGGATTGTTCACCGGCGCTTCCTTCGTCTGCTCGCGGAACACTTGTTCCACCTGGGTTTCGAGGTCGGGCTGCGGTTCCTTGATTGAGCCGCGCGCGACGAACACTTCCTCGCGAAGAATCTTCTGCTGCGCCGCCGGCAGT
The DNA here is from genome assembly GCA_031380445.1 of Pedosphaera sp. Lineage (GTDB taxonomy): Bacteria > Verrucomicrobiota > Verrucomicrobiia > Limisphaerales > SIBH01 > JANNGC01. Next base: position 1,512 of record JANNGC010000342.1, on the reverse strand, counting down.
TCCTGCGCGCGATATTGCAGCAGGAAGAAAATACACGCGCCCGCCAGCGCCAGCAGCACGGCGTCGAGGCTCACGATGCCCAGCCATTTGCCCAGCCAGATTTGCCAGCGCGCCACCGGCTTCACGCACACCATCTGCATCTGGTTCTCCTCGATGTCCCGCGCCAGTGTCCCGCACGAAAGCCAGAGCGTGCAGAGACCGAGCAACGCCGTGACCACGCTCAACGTGTAAGTGAGAAGAATCTGCGTGAACCCGCGCGCCGTGCCGTCATCGCGAATGACCAGCGGCAGCACCACCACCGAGCCGATGAGCAGCACGGCGATGACCCAGAAGAGCCGGAAGCGGAGAGCGGCTTTCCAAGTGAGCCAGGAGATGGTGAGGAGACGTTGCATGTCAGTGGAGCGCGGCCTTCAGGCCGCTTCGAGCCACGAATGGAGAGGGGGCATGGAAATTTCTACACGCCCAGCAGTGAGGACGTTGAAGCGGCCTAAAGGCCGCGCTCCAGGTCGTTCTCATGGCTTCTTCCCCATCAGCGACGACAGTTTCTCGTTGGCTTTGCTCAAGTCCACCGGCTGCACAGGCGGCGCAGATTCAACCGGCTGCGGCGCGGACTGCGGCGCAGACTGCGCGAGCGAAGCCAGCTTTCCCTCATTCACCATCGGCGCGCTCGGGGCCGTGACGACTGGCTCGGCTTTCACAGCCGTTACCGGCGAAGTAAACCGTTCTAAAATCTTCTCCGAGGCTGGCGCACTTCCACCATCTCCCTTCAAATACGCCGCCACCTTCGCCCCGCCCACCGCGCCCGAAGTCTCCGCCGACTGCGCGCGCGCTTTCTCCACCACGTCGAGGAAGTAGCTCTCCAGGTTCTGCGTCGGCGTATCCACGCGCACCTTGTCGTCGCTCACGTCGCGGCGGATGAGTTCCAAAACTTTCTCCATCGTCGCGCGCGACAAAGTGGGCGTCGTGATGCGCACCGCATCCGGCGTGGCCAGAAGTTCCTTCAAAGTTCCCTGTGCCTGAATCTTCCCGCCGTAGTAAATCACCACGCGGTCACATACGTCCTCTACGTCACTCAACAAGTGGCTGCTGAGAATCACCGTCTTGCCGCGCCGCGCCAGCGCCACGATGAGATCTTTCACTTCGCGGCAGCCGATGGGATCGAGTCCCGCCGTCGGCTCATCGAGAATCACCAGATCGGGATCGTTGATGAGCGCCTGAGCGAGACCGATGCGGCGCTGCATGCCCTTCGAGAATTCGCCCACGGCCCGAGTGCGCGCGCCGGTCAGGCCCACCATGTCGAGCAATTGCTCGCTGCGCTGGCGTCGCTCGTCGTTGTTGAGATGAAACAAGTTGCCGAAAAAATCGAGCGTCTCATGCGAGTTCAGATAGCGGTAGAGATACGACTCTTCCGGCAGGTAGCCGATGCGCGATTTGGTGGCAACGTGGCGCGGCGACTTGCCGAACACCTCGACATGCCCGCGCGTCGGATAGAGCAGACCCAGCAGTATCTTG
>JANNGC010000299.1:0-1960 GCA_031380445.1 Pedosphaera sp. | reverse complement strand
GAGCTTCCCGCCGTCGGCACGCTCGGCATCGTGCGGCTCTACCTGCCCGCCGAGAAGGACGCGGTGCAACTCGATTGGATTGAACTCAAGCCTTCTCAGGGCAAAGCACAGCGCTGGGATTTTTAGAGCCTTGGCGGTCAAACTCGACGCCGGGTGAATCGTTGGTGCAGTGCGGCGTCGAAGTTTGCTGTGCTGATTGCATTCGTTTCCAAAACCATGCGCTGGATCGCCCTGCTTGCTCTGCTCTTCACCGTCGCACTGCGCGCGGCCGAGCAATCCTACCCGCCGCACGCGAATGTCGTGGATGTGACCAAGCCGCCCTACAGTGCGAAAGGCGATGGTGTGACGGATGACACCGAGGCGTTGCAACGCGCACTGAACGAAAACGTGGGCCGGCATCGCGTGCTCTATTTTCCGAAAGGCACCTACCTCGTGAGCGCGACGCTGACGTGGCCGAAGACATTTGGCGGGCGCGATAACTGGGGCAAGACGATGCTGCGCGGGCAGAGCCGCGACGCCACGATTCTCCGGCTCAAGGACGGCACGTTCACCGACGCGAAGAAGCCGCAGGCCATCATGTGGTGCGGCGGGTTCGGTTCGGCGGATTGGTTCCACAACTACGTCGAGAACTTCACCTTCGACGTGGGCGCGAGCAACGCAGGTGCCACGGCCTTGCAGTTTTATTCAAACAACACCGGCGCGGTGCGCGACTGCCGATTCGTTGCGGGCGAGGGCAGCGGCGCGGTGGGACTCGACCTCGCGCATCGCGACATGAACGGACCGCTGCTCGTGCAGCGTTGCGAGGTCATAGGTTTCCGGCGCGGCATTACCACGGCGCGCTCGGTCAACAGCCAGACGTTCGAGAGTGTCACGCTGCGCTGGCAGGCGCAGTTTGGCTTCGACAACGAAGGGCAGGCCATCAGCATTCGCGGACTCGTGAGCGATAACGCCGTGCCCGCCTTGCGCAGCTACGGCACGATGCTGCTCATCGACGCGCAACTCACCGGGCGGGGCAGTGCCGCGAAAGCGCCCGCACTGGTGAATTACAACGGTGGACGCATCTTCTTGCGTGACGTGAAAACCACCGGCTACAAGCGCGCTCTCGCCGACGTGAAGACGCCGGACTTCGCCGCCGCCTATCGCGTCACCGGCGACGACCGGCCGGGAAGCGCAGGACCGGACATCGCGGAGTATTGCTCGCAGCCGGCGACGAGTCCGTTTCCCTCGCCCGCGACTTCACTGCGGCTGCCCGTGAAGGAAACCCCGGTCACGATTTGGGAAGAGTCGTCGAAGTGGGCCGTGGTGGATGCGTTCGGCGCGGACCCGAGCGGCAAGACGGATTCCACCGCCGCCATCCAAAAGGCGATTGACTCCGGCGCGACGACGGTTTTCTTCCCCGGCAATTACAAGACCACCGTGCCCATCGGCGTGCGTGGGAAGGTGCGCAACGTCATCGGCATCAGCGGCTGGCTGAACTACGGTAAGCGCGACCTGATCAACTTCCGCATCGAGGACGGCGATGCGCCGGTCGTGATGCTGGAGCATTTCGGCCATCTCGGCGGCGGCGTGGAAATCGCCACGCGCCGCACCGTCGTCTTGCGGAGCATGGAGACCCATACAATCCAAACCACGCCATCAGCGGATGGCGGCGAGATTTTTCTCGAAGATGTTGTCGGCGACAACTTTCGTTTCCGCAAACAAAAGGTCTGGGCGCGCCAGCTCAACATCGAGAACATGGGCACGCACCTGACCAACGATGGCGGTGACGTGTGGGTGCTCGGCTACAAGACCGAGCGCGGCGGGACGCTCGTTCACACGCTTGGCCACGGCCGCACGGAAATGCTCGGTGGCTTCAGCTACACGACCAGCGGCGGAAAACGTGCGACGATGTTCGTGAATGACAATTCGTCGGTGTGGGCGTTCTTCGCCGAGGTCTGCTACAGCGGTGAGCCGTTCGAGA
>JANNGC010000295.1:0-4832 GCA_031380445.1 Pedosphaera sp. | reverse complement strand
GCGAATCTTTCCTACGCGGACATCGGCAGCCCGGCCATTGGCGGCTCCATTCTCGCCGTGGCGGACGGTTACAACATCACGGGCGGCGGCACGAACATCACGGGCGCGGCGGACCAGTTCACGTTTGGCTACGCGCAGACCTCGGGCGATTTCGACATCAAGCTGCGCGTCCAGTCGCTCAGTTCCGCACAGCCGTGGGCGCGTGCGGGTTTGATGGCGCGTGATACGCTGGCGGCGAACAGCCGCTTCGCCGCCACGATGGCGGGGCCGAACGTGGCGGGAGAATATTTTCAATCGCGTGTCACCGCCGCTGCTGACACGACCATCGCGGGCTGGCATCCGGTGAATTATCCCTACACTTGGATGCGCCTCTCGCGCGCGGGGAACGTCTTCACCGGCTACGGCAGCCTCGACGGGCAGAACTGGGTCTTGCTCGGCAGCTCCACCATCGCCATGCCGGCCACGGTCTATCTCGGCTACGCGGTCTGCGGCGCGAGCGCGTCGCAGGCGGCGGCGGTGCAGTTCCGCGATTATCAAAACACAGTCGGTGGCGTGGTCGTGCCCTTCACGGCGGCACGGCGCGAACCGCTCGGGCCGTCCGCACGCACGACCGGCATTGCCATTTCGGAAATCATGTATCACCCCAAGGCACGCGTGGACGGGCGGGTCGTCGAGTTCATCGAGTTGTACAACTCCCTCTCCATCTTCGAGGACATCAGCGGCTGGCGCATCGCGGGCGACGTGGACTACACCTTCCCGCCGAACACGCGCATTCAACCGGGCCAGTTCATCGTGCTGGCGAAAGTGAAGGCGGACGTGGAAGCGGTCTATGGCATCTCCGGCGTCGTGCAATACGGCGTGACCAACGGTTTCCTCACCAACGTCGTGGACAACGTCACGAACATCAGCGCGAACATTGAGAACTCGCTGAACAATTCCGGCGGCACCGTGCGCTTCCACAATGCGGCCGGCGCGGTGGTGCTCGCGGTGGATTTCTCCACGGCGTATCCCTGGCCCATTGAGGCGGACGGCGCGGGCCATTCGCTGGTGCTGGCGCGGCCTTCCTATGGCGAAGGCCACCGCGAGGCGTGGGGCGCGAGCGATGTCATCGGCGGCTCGCCCGGCGGCTTTGACGCCATCGGCTCCGAGCCGGCGCGCGACGTGATGATCAACGAGTTCCTCGCCCACACCGATGTGCCGCAGGAGGACTATGTGGAACTTTACAACCACGGCAACGTCGTCGTGGACCTGTCCGGCTTCTGGCTCAGCGACAGCCTCACGACGAACAAGTTCCGCATCGCCGACGGCACCACGATCAGCGCGGGCGGTTTCGCGGTGTGGAACCAGACGCAGCTTGGCTTCTCGCTCAGTTCCGGCGGCGAACGCATCGTGCTGGTGAACTCGAATCTGAACCGCGTCATTGATGCCGTCGCTTTCGCCGGCCAGGAAAACGGCGTCTCGACCGGCCGCACGCCGGACGGCTCCACGACCTTCCGCCGCCAGGTCGCGCTCACGCCCGGCGCGTCGAACAGCCCCGCGCTGAACAGCCCGGTGGTCATCAACGAAATCATGTTCAACCCCATCACCGGCAACAGCGACGACGAGTTCGTGGAACTCTACAACCGCAGCGGCAGCCCGGTGAACCTCGGAAGCTGGCGTTTCACGTCGGGCATTGATTACACGTTCGCCGCCGGCTTCACGCTCCAGCCCGGCGCCTACGTCGTCGTGGCGAAGAACTCCGCGCGCCTTGCGGCGAACTACGCGCCCGGCGCGCTGAACGCCACCAACCTCGTCGGCAATTACAGCGGTACGCTCGCCAACGGCGGCGAACGTCTGGCCCTCTCCGCGCCGAAATACGGCTTCGTGACCAACAACAACATCGTGCTCACGAACGTGGAATTTTATTACGCGGTCAACGAGCTGACCTACGGCCGGGGCGGCAAGTGGACGACATGGGCCGACGGCGGCGGCAGCAGTTTGGAATTGATCGACTCCCACGCCGACGTGAGCCAGCCCGCGAGCTGGGCAGATAGCGACGAGTCGGCCAAGAGCCAGTGGACGCCCTTCGAGTTCACCGGCCCGGTGGATCACGCGCAAGTGGGGCAGGGCGACGGCAACAGCCTTTACGCGATGATGCTCGGCGTGGGCGAGTGCCTGATTGATGACATCGAACTCCGCCATCCCACGAACCTCACCGTCAACGTGGTCGCCAACGGCGGCTTCGAGTCCGGGGCCGCGAGCTGGGTCATGGGCGGCTCGCACGATCAAAGTTTCATCGAGAACACTGGCTACACCGGCACCAAGAGCCTGCACATCACTGCCGCCTCGCGCGGTGACAACGGCGGCAACCGCATCCGCCAGACCTTGGGCATTCCCGTCGCGAACGGTACCGGCGTGGCGATCATGCGGGCGAAGGCGCGCTGGATTCGCGGCTTCCCTGAGGTGCTGCTGCGTTTGCGCGGCGGCGGTCTCGAAGCGTTCGGGCGCATGGTCGTGCCGTTGAATCTCGGCACGCCCGGCGCGCGGAACAGCCGCGCGCTCACCAACGCCGGCCCGGCGATTTACGAGGTCGTGCATTCTCCCATTCTTCCCGCCGCCAGCCAGGCCATCGTGGTCACGGCGCGTGCGAATGATCCGAACACGGTCACGCAGCTCGTGGTGCGCTACCGCATTGATCCGGCGACGACCTTCACCAGCGTGACGATGAATGACAGCGGCACGGCGGGCGACAGCGTGGCCGGTGACGGCCTGTTCTCCGGCACCATTCCTGGGCAGACGACCGGCACGCGCGCGGCGTTCTACATTGTGGCGCGGGACGGTGCGGGTGTTTCAAATTCCTTCCCGGCCAACGCCTTGAACCGCCAGTTCCCGAACGATGCGCCGAGCCACGAGTGCGTGGTGCGCTGGGGCGAGGTGCAGATGCCCGGCAGCTTTGCGACGTATCATCTCTGGGTCACGGAAGCGACGCGCGTGCGCTGGACCACCCGCCCGGACAAGCTGAACAACGCGCCGCTCGACGGTACCTTTGTCTATAACAACTACCGCGTGGTGTACAACATGTTGCCGCAGTACGGCGGCAGCCCGTGGCATGTCGGCTCGATGACCGACATCAGCGGCGGCGGCGGCAACAACCGCGTGGACTTCGTGGCGAACTTCCCGGACGACGACCAGTTGCTGAACTCCACGGACTTCGTGCTCAACACCGTGGGCAACCCGAGCGGCAACACCAGCAGCGACACCAGCGCGGTGGCCGAGCAGACCTCCTACGAAATCTTCAAGGCGCTGAACGTCCACTACAACAACCGCCGTTACATCCACGTCTTCGTGAACGGCGACCAGCGCAGCGTGACCGGCAACCGCACCGGCAATTTCATCATGGAAGATTCCCAGCAGCCGAACGGTGACGTGGCGGCGGCGTGGAATCCGCAGGCCCCGGACGGTCAGTTCTACAAGATCGAGGACTGGTTCGAGTTCCCCGACGACGGCGGCAACTCCGGCACGAAGAGCAACGACGACGCCGACTTGCAGCGCCGCAACACCACGATTGGCGGCAACCCGAACGCCATCAAGCTCTCGCCCTACCGCTTCATGTGGCGCAAACGTTCCGTCTCCGCCTCCGAGTCGGCGAACGATTACACCAACCTGCTGACGCTCGTGGACGTCATCAGCCCGATCAGCAATCCCACCATCAATCCGCTGCCGGACGCGATGGTCAAACAGGTCGGGCAGCTCATTGATATCGAGCAATGGATGCGCATCCTGGCCGTGCAGCGCGCGGTCGGCAACTGGGACGCCTACGGCTACGAGCGCGGCAAGAACTGCTTCAGCTACCGCCCGGACTTCGGCAAGTTCCAGCTCATGACCTGGGACATTGACTTCACGATGGGCAGCGGCGGACGCGTCGCGGGCACCGGACTTTTCGGCGGCGTGAGCGACGCCCGCCTCTCGGCCCTAGTCAACACCGCCAAAGCCGCGCGCGCCTACTGGCGCGGGCTGATCGATATCGCGAACGGGCCGTTCAGCGCGGCGGAGATGAATGCGCGCGTGGACGCCCGCACCGCCGCGCTGCTCGCGAACAACGTGAACATTGATCCCGCCGCCGCGAACAACGTGAAACAGTATGCCGTGGAGCGCCGCACGTTCATCCTCGGGCAGGTGCCGGCGGCGGCGTTCGCCATTACCAGTCCCACGACCTTCACGAGCGGCAGCAATTTCGTGACGATCTCCGGCACCGCGCCGATGGGCGTGAAGTTCATCGAAATCAACGGCATCAGCTACCCCATCGCCTGGAGCGGCGTGCAGACCGCGCCCACGGCGTGGAGCCTGCGCCTGCCGATGTTCACGAACGGCAACAACGCCTTCACGCTCGTGGCCTACGACCGCCTGAGCAACGTGATCGCGGGCACGACCTTCCCGCTGGCGATCAATTACACCGGCGTCATCGAGCGGCCCGAGACGAACGTGGTCTTCAACGAGATCATGTCCAACCCGCTCACGCCGGATGCGGAATACGTCGAGCTGTTCAACCGCTCGACCAGTTACACCTTCGACCTCTCCGGCTGGGTCATCAACGGACTGGGCTACACCTTCCCCGAAGGCTCGACCATCGGGCCGCGCGCCTACCTCGTGCTGGCCAAGGATCGCGTCGCCTTCGGCAATGCCTACGGCGGCGCCGTGGCGGTGGCCGATCAGTTCACCGGCGGCCTGCAAGTGGACGGCGAGACGCTCACGCTCATCAAACCCGGCGCGACTCCGGCGGAAGATTTGATCGTGGACAAGGTGCGCTACGAAGGCGCGCGGCCGTGGCCCGGCACCGCGTCGGGCTATCCGGG
>JANNGC010000272.1:0-2057 GCA_031380445.1 Pedosphaera sp. | reverse complement strand
TTGCAACTCGCGGACAAGGCGGCGAAGAAGTTTCTCACCGAGCCGCAGTACGAGCGCATCGAGCGCCGCGCCGGCGAGATCAAGGCGCGCGTGACGCCGGACCTGCCCGCCACGGTCAGCGCAGAGTTGCGCCCTTATCAGCTCGAAGGGTTTCACTTCCTCGCCTACCTCGCGGCCAACAACTTCGGCGGCATCCTCGCCGACGATATGGGCCTGGGAAAAACTTTGCAGACCCTGACCTGGCTCGAATATCTGCGCGCCGAAACTCGAAACTCCAAACCCGAAACTTCGCCCGCGCCGTCCTTGGTCGTCTGCCCCAAAAGCGTGATGGACAACTGGCGGGCTGAGTCCGAGCGCTTCGTTCCCGGCCTGCGCGTGAAGGTCTGGAGTCCGAGCGAGCTGAAGAACTTTTCTGCTCAGCTCGCCGAATTTGATTTGCACGTCTTGAATTACAGCCAACTCCGGCTGCTTGGCGAAAACCTGACCAGTGTTCAGTGGCTCGCGCTCATCCTCGACGAAGGTCAGTACATCAAGAATCCCAGTTCCATCACCGCGCAGATCGCACGCAGCCTGCGGGCCGAGCGGCGGCTCGTGCTCTCGGGCACGCCCATTGAAAACCGATTGCTCGATCTGTGGAGCCTCATGGCCTTCGCCATGCCCGGCGCGCTCGGCAGCCGCGCTCAGTTCGCCAAACTTTACGACGCCAAGGAAGACCCGCACGCCCGTCGTCGTCTCGCCGCGCGGGTGCGTCCGTTCCTTCTGCGCCGCACCAAGGGGCAGGTGGCCAAGGATTTGCCCGACCGCTCGGAGGAAGATTTGTTCTGCGAGATCGAGGGCGAGCAGCGCACTCTGTACCGTGCTGAAATGAAACGCGCGCAGCAGATGCTCTTGCGTGTCACCACGCAAAAACAGCTCGCGCAGGATCGCTTTCACATCCTCACCTCGCTCCTGCGGCTGCGGCAGATTTGCTGTCACCCCCGGCTGGTCAAGCCCGACTCCACCGCGCCGAGCGCCAAGGTCGAGGCCCTGCTCGAACAGCTCGAACCGATCATCGAGGAAGGCCACAAGGTGCTCGTCTTCTCCCAGTTCGTGGACATGCTCGACATCCTGCGCGAAGCCATCGCCGCGCGCGGTTGGCCGACCTTTTATCTCGCGGGCGCCACCGAGAATCGCGGCGAGCTGGTCAAAGAGTTCCAGGCGACGGAAGGCGCGGCCGTGTTTTTGATTTCCCTCAAGGCCGGCGGCTTCGGGCTCAACCTCACCGCCGCCAGCTACGTCGTACTCTTCGATCCGTGGTGGAATCCCGCCGTGGAAAATCAGGCTATCGACCGCACCCACCGCATCGGCCAGGCGCGCAACGTCATCGCCTACCGGCTGCTCATCAAGAACAGCATCGAGGAAAAAATCCGCGCCTTGCAGAAGAAGAAATCCACCCTCGCCTCCGACGTTCTGGGCGAGGAGAAGTTCGCCCAGAGCCTCACCCTGGACGACCTGCGGTATCTTTTCACGGACGACACGGCGGGGGAGGCGTAGCGCTGGGTTGCTTGAGCTCCGCTTTTCGGAAGGGCAAAATATCACGTCGTATCTGACGCCAGTTGTGTTGCCCCGGCTTGACTTCAATTTCCCTGAAACTCATTTTCGCCCGTCGCCAGATGTGCGGCTGATTTTGCGCCTGAATTTTTTATGAGTCACAACCTGTTCAACACACTGCAATCTTTTGACCTCGGCCACGGCAAGACCGGCCAATTCTATTCGCTGCCCGCGCTGGAAGCGGCGGGCGTCGGCCCCATCTCGCGGCTGCCTGTGTCCGTGCGCATCGTGCTGGAATCCGTGCTGCGCAACTACGACGACAAGAAGGTCAGCGAAGCCAACGTGAAGGAGCTCGCGAACTGGAAGCCGAACGAGACGCGCACGGCGGAAATCCCCTTCGTGGTCGCACGCATCGTGTTACAGGATTTCACCGGCGTGCCGCTGCTCGTGGACCTCGCCGCGATGCGCAGCGCTGTCGCTAAGCTCGGCAAGAATCCCAAGATCATCGAGCCGCTCGTGCCGGTGGA